>NZ_JARIBH010000073.1 GCF_029264495.1 Peptacetobacter sp. | reverse complement strand
GTTATTATAGCAGAGAGGATACACCTGTTCCCATTCCGAACACAGAAGTTAAGCTCTCTAGCGCTGATGGTACTTGGGGCGAAGGCCCCTGGGAGAGTAGGACGTAGCCACGTAATCTTTTTTTATTTGCAAAAATATAAATATACAATATAAATATACAATAATTAATAAAAATTATTACTATAGAGCGTGAGAAAAATGAAAAAAAATATTACTAAAAATAAAATAAAAGAAAATGAAGAAAAATTATATATAAATAGTGGACTGAGTAGAATTATAGATGACGAAATAGTATCATTCCATATGCCTGGACATAAAAATGGGAAATTATATGAAAAATTGGGATATAAAGAAAAAATGGAGAAATTATATAAAACAGATACAACAGAAATTCCAGGAACAGATAATTTACATTCTCCTAACGATATAATAAAAGAAAGTTTACAAAAAACAGAAGCTATTTTTGATTCAGGGAAAACATATTATTTAATAAATGGAAGTACATGTGGAATACAAACGGCAATAATGTCTACATGCAATCCAGAAGATAAATTAATAATGAGTAGAGATTCACATCAATCAGCTATAAATGGTTGCATACTAGGAGATATCAAACCGATATATATAAAAGCAGATGTAGATAAAAAAACAAATATTCAAATGGGAAATTCATTTAAAAATATAAAAAAGGCAATCGATGAAAATATTGACTCCAAGGCAATATTATTGACTTATCCTACATATTATGGTGTAACAATTGATTTAGAAAAAGTTATAAAATATGCTCATGAAAAAAATATAATAGTTATAATTGATGAAGCACATGGAGCGCATTTAGGTCTTAGTAGTAAACTACCTAAAACAGCTCTTAGCTGTGGAGCAGATATAGTTATACAAAGTACTCATAAAACATTGCCTGCATTCACACAATCATCAATGATGCATATATCTAAAAATGCTATAGAAAATAATATTGTAAATATAGATAGAATAGAAAAAATATTAAAAATGACGGAAACTTCTAGTCCATCATATATATTAATGCAATCTTTAGAAATAGCAGTAGATATTTATGAAAGATATGGTAAGGAGCTTATAGAAGAGTTATATAAAAATATAATAAATTTTAAAAATGAATTAAATCACTATAAAATAAATATAAAAAATAAATTAAAAAATGAAAATTATAAACTAGAAGAAATAGAATTTTTTAATATATATAATAAAGATGATTTTACTAAAATTTTTATATCTAGCTTAGAAGTGGGATTAACTGGATATGAATTGGAAGAGATTCTTAGAAAAAATTACAATATTCAAGTAGAATTATCAAATTATTGTGGAGTATTAATGATTTCTACTATAGGGAATGATACAAATGATTTCAAAAAAATGAAAAATGCCCTTATATCAATATATGAAGAATCAAATTTAAAAGGAAGAAAAAAATTAAATGCTATAAATTATCCAAATATATCTCCTAAAATTATATTTAATCCAAGAGAAGCATTTTATAAAGAAAAAATAAATGTTAAAATAGAAGAGTCTATAGGTAAAATATGTGGAGAAAATATTGTTCCATATCCACCTGGTGTATGTATAATTGCAACAGGTGAAATAATACAAAAAGAAATAATAGACTACTTGAAATATTGTAAAAAAGAAGGAATGGAAATATCAGGATTGAAAGATTCTAAATTTGAATATATTCAAGTGATAGAAAATTAAAAACTATTATGGAGATAGAAAAATGAGCGGTAAATTGATAATAATAGAAAGTGGATCTGATGCAAGTGGAAAAGCAACACAGTCAAAAGAGCTTTTAAAAAAATTACAAAAAGATGGATATAATGTAAAAAAAGTAGAATATCCAAATTATGAATCTGAATCTTCTACATTAGTAAAAATGTATTTAAGAGGAGATTTTGGTAAAAATGCAGATGATGTAGATGCATATATAGCTTCTACATTCTTTACAGCAGATAGATATGCATCTTATAAAACAGAATGGGAAGAATTTTATAAAAGTGGAGGAATTATAATAGCAGATAGATATACAACATCTAACATGGTTCATCAAGCTTCAAAAATGGAGGAAAATGAACGAGATAAATATCTAGATTGGTTAGATGATTATGAGTACAATTTGTTCAAAATTCCAAGACCGGATGAAGTAGTATTTTTAAATGTTCCAGTTGAATATAGTATAAAACTTATGGAAAATAGAAATAATAAATTCACTGGTGAAAAAGAAAAAGATATTCATGAAAAAGATATAAATTATCTCAAAAAAACATATAAAAATTCTCTTTATATAGCAGAAAAATATAATTGGGAAAAAGTAGAGTGTGTTGAAAATAATGAACTTAGAACGATAGAAGATATAAGTGAAGAAATTTATAATATTGTAAAGAAAAAATTATAAGAAAAAATATTATAATAAAAATTATAATATTAAAAACAAATAATATTATAGGAGGTGAAACTATGTATTTTGAACAAATAAAAGAGCAAGACTTTGCAAAAAGATATATTTCAAATGCAATAAATAAAAATATGCTAAACAATGCATATATATTTGAAGGGATTAATGGAATAGGGAAAAGAACATTTGCTAAATTATTTGCCAAAATATTAATAGGAGTATCTCCAGAAAATAGTCCAGATTTTAGTATTATATCTAAGGAAGATGGTTCTCATAGAATAAAAATTGAAAAAATAAGAAAGATGAAAGAGGATGTTTACGAAAAACCTATTTCAAATTACAAAATATATATGATTGAAAATGCAGAACTTATGAGTGAAGAAGCTCAAAATGCAATATTAAAAACAATAGAAGAACCTCCTCAATATGCTATTTTCATATTAATAACTGAAAATAAGGAAGCACTATTGAGTACTATAAAATCTAGATGCGATATAGTAAAATTCATTCCTCTATCTAATGAAACAGTAAAAAATTATTTAATAGAAGAGTTAAATTTAGATGAAGAAAGTGCAAAAGTATATGCTACTTTTTCAAAAGGTAGTATAAATAAAGCTATAGAACTAGTAAATAATGAAATGTTTAAAGAAATGAGAGAATACATACAAGATTGTATATATACAATTTCCGAAAAAAATAAGTTAGATATAGAAATGCTTGCAGATTCATCTGAAAAATATGAAAATCAGATTATGAATTTCTTTGATATTATGATAAACTATTTTAGAGATATAATTCTGATTAAAGAAGGATTAGAATATAACTTTTTAATAAATGCAGATAAAATAACATTTATTGAAAATATGTCTGAGAAAATAAATTCTTCTCAAATAACGAGAATTATTGATATAATAGAAGATACTAAGAGAAAAATCAAAGGATTTTGTGGATTTAAAATGAGTATTCAAGTTATGTTTTTAAATATATATGAGGTGATTAAATGATAAAAATAGTAGGTGTGAGATTTAAAAAAGCTGGAAAAATGTACTATTTTGACCCAGCTGGACTTAATATAGAATCTAATCAAGATGTAATAGTTGAAACAGCTAGAGGTCTTGAATTCGGACATGTTGTAGTAGGAGGAAAGGAAATATCAGAAGAAGAGTTGGTATCGCCTTTAAAACCTATTATAAGAATTGCGACAGATGAAGATAAAAAAATATACAACGAAAACAAAGAAAAAGCAAAAGATACATTTGTCTTATGTCAAAATAAAATAAAAGAACATGGACTTAATATGTGTTTAATAGATTGTGAATATACTTTTGATAGAAATAAATTAATTTTTTATTTTACAGCAGAAGGTAGAATCGATTTTAGAGAATTAGTAAAAGATTTGGCATCTATATTCAAAGTTAGAATAGAATTAAGACAAATTGGTGTAAGAGATGAAGCTAAATCTATTGGTGGACTTGGACCATGTGGAAGAAAACTTTGTTGTTCATCATGGTTAGGAGATTTTCAACCTGTATCTATAAAAATGGCAAAAGATCAGAGTCTATCTTTGAATCCGACAAAAATATCTGGAATATGTGGAAGACTATTTTGTTGCTTAAAATATGAACATGATGTATATGCAGAAGCATTAGAAAAGTTACCAATAGTAGGTTCTATAGTCCAGACTGATGATGGAAAAGGGAAAGTAATAGAAGTGAATCCACTTTTAGAACAAATAAGAGTTGAATTCCAAGATAAAACTATAAAAGTGTATCTAAAAGATGATATACATCAAGTATTAAAAGAACCAAAAAGATGTGAATTAAAAGAAAAACACGGCGAATATATAGATGCTGAAACAATGAAAGAATTACGAAAATTAGAAGATTAATTTATACATTAAAGACTGCCAAAAAGAGAATACTCTTTAATTTTGGGCAGTCTTTTTAAAAATAAAAAATTATATTTGAAAGGAATACTCTTGATGAACGTAGAGATAAAAGAAAAAGAAAGAATAGATGATTTACAACTAAAAGGATTAAAAATAATACAAAATACAGATGGATTTTGTTTTGGAATAGATGCAGTTTTATTAGCAAATTTTGCAAAAGTAAAAAATAAAGCAAAGGTTGTAGATTTAGGAACAGGAACAGGAATAATACCACTTATAATATATGGCAAAAGTAATGCAGAAAAAATATATGGTGTAGAAATACAAGAAGAAGTTTTTGAAATGGCATCTAGGTCTGTACTAATGAATGATATAAAAGATAATATAAAGATTATAAATGCAGATTTAAAAGATATTAAGGAAGTATTACCAACTAATACATTTGATGTTGTGACATCAAATCCACCGTATATGCACAATGATGGAATAAAAAATCCAAACGATAAAAAAATGATATCTAGACATGAAGTAAAATGTAATTTAGAAGATGTTATAAAAGCAGCCTCAATACTATTAAAAGAAAGAGGAAAATTTTTCATGATACATAGACCAACTAGACTTATAGATATAGTCTCTCTTGGAAGAAAATATAGACTTGAGCCAAAATTGATGCGATTTGTACATCCAAAAGTTGATAAAGCACCAAATCTATTACTAGTTGAATTTACAAAAGGAGGAAGACCAGATTTAAAAATAATGGACCCTCTATATGTATATGGAGAAGATGGTAAATATACTGAAGAAATAATTGAAATATATTCAGAAGATAGAAGTATAGATAAATAATAAATATAAAGGAGAAAAAAATGGCAGGAAAATTATATATATGTCCGACTCCAATCGGGAATTTAGAAGATATAACTTATAGAACACTAAGAGTTTTAAAAGAAGTAGATTTAATAGCAGCAGAGGATACAAGACATAGTTTACAATTATTAAATCATTTTGAAATATCTAAACCTTTAACTAGTTATCATGAACATAATAAAGATTCAAAAGGCGGATATTTAATAACTAAGCTTTTAGAAGGAGAAAATATAGCATTGATAAGTGATGCTGGAATGCCTGGGATATCAGACCCTGGTCAAGATATAATAGGTGAAGCAATTGAAAATAATATAGAAATAGAAGTTCTTCCCGGAGCAACAGCATTTGTTACAGCTTTAGTTGGGTCAGGAATGGATACACATAAATTTGTATTTGAAGGTTTTTTAGATAGAGATAAAAAACTTAGAAGAAAAAGATTGGAAGAAATAAAAAATGAAAAAAGAACAATTATATTTTACGAATCTCCACATAGATTAAAAGATACATTAAAAGATTTACTTAAATATCTTGGGAATAGAAAAATTGCAGTGAATAGAGAGCTTACAAAAAGATATCAAGAAATAATAAGAGAAGATTTAGAAACAGTAATAGAAATATTCAATAATAGAGAAATAAAAGGTGAATTTGTACTTATTGTAGAAGGATTTACAGGTGAAATAGAAGAAGTTGGTAAATATGATCATTTAAATGAAAGAGATTATGTTATTAAACTTATTGAAGAGGGTATAAATAAAAAAGAAGCTATAAAAATAGTATGTAAAGATAGAAAATTAAAGAAGGATATAGTTTATAAACAAGTTCTCGATTTATAAAAAGTATCTTAAATTGGAGGTGGTTTTATGGATAATATAAGAGAAAAATTTCTTGAAGCATTAAAAAAACCAAATACTTCTGAAATTATAGAAAAAATGGATAAAGATACTGAATTAGAAAAAATATTTCCTCATATAAAAGAAATGAAGAAAATTGGTAAATGTAAATTTCATGTAGTAGATAGTTTTACACATTCTATAAATGCACTTAAAGAGTTAGAAAAAGTTCTAAATAATAATGATTTTTTCCAAAGTCATCTTAAAGAATTTATAATAGATAACTTACAGACAGAAGTAGATGATAATTTTAAAAGAATAGATTTACTAAAATTAGCTGTTTTTTTACATGATATGGGTAAACCTAAGAGTATGACAATTTCTAATGATGGAAGTGTACATTTTAAAGAACATGAAAAAATAGGTGCAGATATGCTTCACAATGTAGTATCTGAATTTAAAATAAGTAAAGATGCAGAAAATATACTATATAAATATATAAGATATCATATGGTTTTATTAGAGTTTTACAAAGCCGATGATATGAGTAGAAAGAAGTTATATGAAATATTTAAAATACTTGGTGAAGATATATCTGGGGTAATGATTATAGGATATGCAGATATTGTATGTACAAGAAGACTTATATATGAACATGAAAATTATAGAGTTCTTAGAACATATATGGAATATGCACTTACTAGTTATTACTATAGATACAATGAAGAAATATAATAAAAATAAAAGCTGATGTTTTCATCAGCTTTTTTATATCTAAATAAATTATAAAATCTAAAGTATAGACTTAGCTTGTATAGGAGTAGATAGTATAACAGAAGTTTTTGTTGAACCTATTTTTTTGATGCTGTCTATAACATTTTCTAGTTCCCGCATATCACTTACAAGCACTTTAAGTAAAGAACAGTCATCTCCTGTTATATGATGGCATTCAACTATTCTTGGATCATTTTTTGCATTTTCTAAAAAATCAGAATAGCTCCGACTTTCAAGAAGAGAAATATGTATGAACGCCTTTATATTTCTTCCTAAAGCATCAGGATTTATTATAGCTTTATAGCCAGATATTATACCACAGTTTTCAAGTCTCTTTATTCTCTCAGAAACTGCTGGAGAAGTTAATCCGATAAGCTTTCCTAAATCTTTCATAGAAATTCTACCATCTTCTTGAAGTATTTCTATTATTTTTCTATCTGTTTCATCTAATTTTCTAACTGTGTTTTCCATGTTTAAACACTCCCCCTTTGTATAATTCTATATACCTATAATATCATATAAATATTCTTTAATTTATAAAGCTTAAATATGAAAAAATAAATATAAGATAGATAAATTAAGTATTTAGTGCAAGATATGTAAAAAATAACTCCTATAATTATAATAAAACATAATATTTATAAAGTTTCAAGAGAAAAATAAAAAAAAATTAAAAAAAAGTGAAAAAATTAAAAAAAATCTTTGAAATGACAAGTAAATAGTTAAAAAATAAAATTTTTGAAAAATAAAATTCATTTTTGAAATATATATTTTGGATATTAAAATTTCATAAATCACTAGAAATTACATAGTCTTAGCTAGAGAAAGTGTGTTAAAAATAAATTGACAAGAAAGAGTAAATTGGATAGAATTAAAGTAATTATTTATAGTTAAATTAATAAATCTAAAAGCTATGAAAAGAAGAGTAAATGTAAAGATATTCTACAGAGAGCCAGATTAGGTGAGAGCTGGTGTTTAATCGATATGTTGAATATGGACTTGGAGCTTTTTGGTCGAGCAAAAGTGAGGCCTAAACGTTTAGACACGTTATCGTCTATAGAGAAATCCACAAATGTTTATAAATGTGGATAATTAGGGTGGTACCGCGAATATAATCGCCCCTATGATGATTCATAGGAGGCGTTTTTTTATTTTAATAAATAATAGATTTAGATTTATTAAGTATTATAATTTAGATATAAATATAAAATATTTTTATTAATATATAGGAGGAAAATTATGAGTAAACCTACTTTTTATGTAACAACACCAATATATTATCCAAGTGGTAAATTACACATTGGACATACTTATACAACTGTTGCAGCAGATGCAATATCAAGATTCAAACGTTTCTGTGGATATGATGTTAAATTCCTTACAGGAACAGATGAACATGGTGAAAAAATACAGAAAAAAGCTCAAGAAGCGGGAATAAGCGAAATAGAATATTTAGATGGAATGATAGATGATATAAAAGCATTATGGAAAAAGTTAGATATATCATATGATGATTTTATAAGAACAACAGAAAAAAGACACACTGATATAATACAGAAAATATTTACAAAATTATATGAACAAGGAGATATCTATAAAGGAACTTATGAAGGTAGATACTGTACTCCATGTGAAAGTTTTTGGACAGAATCTCAATTAGTAGATGGAACAAAATGCCCAGACTGTGGTAGAGAAACATATGTAGCAAAAGAAGAAGCATATTTCTTCAAATTATCAAAATATGAAGACAGATTAAAAGAGTTATTTAAAAGAGATGATTTTTGTTTACCAATCTCAAGAAGAAATGAAATGGTATCAAACTTCCTTGATAAAGGACTAGAAGATTTATGTGTAACAAGAACTACATTTGATTGGGGAATAAAAGTTCCTTTTGATGAAAAACATGTTATATATGTATGGGTAGATGCACTTTGTAACTACATAACAGCTTTAGGATATATGACAGAAAATGATGAAGAGTTTAAAAAATATTGGCCAGCATCAGTACATTTAACAGCTAAAGAAATAACAAGATTCCACACAATAATATGGCCAGCAATATTAATGGCTCTTGGTTTAGAAGTACCAAAACAAGTATACGGACATGGATGGATACTATTTGATGATGATAAAATGAGTAAATCAAAAGGTAATGTTGTATATCCAGGACCAATGATAGAAAGATATGGAGTAGATGCACTAAAATATTTCTTACTTAGAGAATTCTCATTCGGACAAGATGGAAGTTATACTAATAGAAACTTTATAAATAGAATAAATTCAGATTTAGCAAATGACTTAGGAAACTTAGTGAGTAGAACTGTAGCAATGGTAGAAAAATATAATGAAGGTTTAATACCAGAATCTAAAACATCTACTGAATTTGACGAATCTTTAAAAGAACAAGCTAAATTATCAGCTAAAGAATTTGAAGAACAAATGGATGCATTACAATTCCATGAAGCATTAGAATCAGTATGGAAATTAGTTAGAAGAACTAATAAATATATAGATGAAACAATGCCTTGGGCCTTAGCTAAAGATGAATCTAAAAAAGAAGAATTAAACACTGTATTATACAACCTTTGCGAATCAATAAGAATTATAGCAACTCTTATAAACCCTATAATGAATACAACTGCTATAAGAATATATGATCAATTAGGAATAAAAGGTGAGGAAGAAATAACTAATTGGGAAAGTGTAAAAGTATTTGGATGCATAAAACCAGGAACAAAAGTTCATAAAGGTGAAGCATTATTCCCTAGATTAGATGTTGAAAAAGAAATAGAGGAGTTAGAAAAAATGTTCTCAACAAAAGAAGAAGTAAAACCATTAGAACATAAAGAGCAAATAACAATAGATGATTTTGATAAAGTTGAGCTTAGAGTTGGTGAAATAGTTAAATGTGAAAAACATCCAAAAGCTGATAAACTTTTAGTATCTCAAGTTAATTTAGGTTCAGAAACAAGACAAATAGTTTCAGGAATAGCAAAATGGTATAAACCAGAAGAAATGGTTGGTAAAAAAGTTATAGTTGTTTGTAATTTAAAACCAGTTAAACTTAGAGGAGTAGAATCTGCTGGTATGATACTTGCGGCTGGAGATGATGGAGATGATTTAGTAATACCAACAGCTACAGATGCAAAACCAGGTTGTGAAGTTTGCTAAGGAGAAGATAAAATGTTATTTGATTCACACGCACATTTAAATGATGAAAGATTTGATGAAGATAGAGAAGAATTAATAAATTCTTTAAAAGAAAAAGGAATAGATTATGTAGTTAACCCAGGAGCAGATATGGAAACATCAAAAACTGCTGTTGAGTTAGCAAATAAATATGATTTTATATATGCAGCTGTTGGAGTTCATCCTCATGATGTTGAAGATTTGACAGAAGCAGATATGGAAATGCTAAAAAAATATGTCTTAGAAAATGAAAAAGTAGTAGCTATAGGTGAAATAGGATTAGATTATTACTACGATTATTCTCCTAGAGAGCTACAAAAAAAATGGTTTAAAAGACAAATTGAGCTAGCAAATGAGTTAAAAGTACCATTTATTGTACACGATAGAGATGCTCACAAAGATACTTTAGATATAATAAAATCTACAAAATTACCTGAAACAGGATGTTTACTTCATTGTTATAGTGGAGAAGTAGAATTAGCAAGAGAATATGTAAAAATGGGGTGCTATCTTTCTATACCTGGAACAGTTACATTTAAAAATAATAGAAAAACAGTAGATGTTGTTAGAGAAATTCCTCTAGAAAAACTGATGATAGAAACAGACTCACCTTATATGGCACCAGTACCACATAGAGGGAAAAGAAATGATCCGTCATTAGTAACATTTGTAGCTGAAAAGATAGCTGTAGAAAAAGGTATCTCTTATGAAGAAGTTTGCAGAGTAACTAAAGAAAATGCTATGAAATTCTTTGGAGTAGAAGATAAATAATTAATATTAGAAAAGTTGTATATAAGTTTATTTTATAAACTATATACAGCTTTTTTATTTTTCAAATAAGATAATAATAATTATAAATTTGATAAATAAAAATATAAAATAATAAAAAAAATAATCGTAAGTAGAAAAATATATTCATCAGATGTATAATAATTTGTAAAAATAAATTATAAATGGGAGGAATTTATGAAAGTTGTGGCAGTTACATCTTGTTCATCAGGGGTAGCACATACTTATATGGCTTCAGAAGCACTAAAAATAGTTGCAAAAAAACATGATATAGAAATTTCTGTTGAAACACAGGGATTTGCAGGGATAGAAAATGAATTAAGTGATGAAGATATAGAAGAGGCAGTTTGCGTAATTCTAACAAATGATATGAAAATAATTGATGAAAGTAGATTTGAGGGTAAAAAAGTTATAAGAATGAATACATCAGATGTTATAAAAAAAGCGGATTCTATAATGAAAAAAATTAAAATTACATTTAAATAAAACTACTTTAAGATATAAGTATAATGATAAAAGACTATAAAAGTTAACTTTTTATAAAACTATATTAAAATAAATTAAAAAATAAGGAGATTTATTAGTATGTTAAAACCAGTAAAATTAAGACCAGCATTCCAAGATTATCTATGGGGTGGAACAAAATTAAGAGAAGAATATAACAAAGATTGTGACTTTGACAAAATAGCTGAGAGTTGGGAACTTTCAAATCATAAAAATGGACAAAGTATAGTAGATTCTGGTGAATTTAAAGGATTACAGTTTGGAGAATATATAAATAAAATAGGAGAAAAAGGATTAGGAACTAATTGTGATAGTTTTGAATTTTTCCCAATACTTATAAAATTTATAGATGCAAAAGGTTCTCTGTCAATACAGGTTCATCCAGATGATGAATATGCACTAAGAGTTGAAAAAGAATATGGTAAAACAGAAATGTGGTATGTTCTAGAAGCTGAAGAAGGAGCATCTCTTTATTATGGTGTAAATAAAGAAATAACTAAAGAAGAATTTGCTGATAGAATAAAAAATGACACTATATTAGAAGTATTAAATAAAGTAGAAGTTAAAAAAGGTGATGTATTTTTCATAGAAAGTGGAACTATACATGCTATAGGAGCAGGACTTGTTATATGTGAGATACAGCAAAATTCAAATACAACTTATAGAGTATATGACTTTGGTAGATTAGGAGCAGATGGAAAGCCTAGAGAGTTACATGTGGATAAAGCAATAGATGTTACAAATCTTACTCCAAATGCAAAAAGTGCTAAACCTATGGGAGAATTAGAAAACTACGATACTTATAGTAGAGTATTATTAAGTGAATGTAAATACTTTACTACCTATAAATATGAAGTTAAAGAAAATGCAATTGTAGAAATAGATGAAAAATCATTCAACTCAGTTATAATAACTGAAGGAAAAGGAAAACTTATTATGAATGATATAGAATTAGATTTTATAAAAGGAGATAGTATATTTATACCTGCACAAAAAGGGAACTACACAGTAAATGGAAATTGTGAATTTATATTATCTAGAGTATAGAAAATATAGTTAGAATAAAAGAGGTATAAAGATGAAAAATATAAAAGGTGTAATATTTGATATGGATGGTGTCATATTAGATACAGAAAGTTTATCTTTGATATTTTGGGAAAAAATATTCAAAAAACATAATATAGAGATAAAAAGAGATGCACAAATTCTTTTAATGGGAAAAGGAAAAGATGACACAATAAAGGGTCTTAAAGAAATATATGGAAAAGAGTTACCTATGGAAGAATATTACAAAGAAAAAGGACAAGCTGTTATAGACTATTTAGAAGAAAATAAACCTGGTGTAAAAAAAGGATTTGAAAGTTTATTAAAATATCTTTTAGAACATAATTATAAAACAGCTATTGCAACATCTACAGTGAGATGGAAAATGAAAAATAGAATGAAGTTTCTACATTTTGATGATATGGTAGGAGCTGTTATATGTGGAGATGAAGTTAAAGAAACTAAACCAAATCCGGAAATTTTCTTAAAAGCAGCAGAAAAACTAAATCTTTCACCTAAAGAATGTTTAGTAATAGAAGATTCAAAAGCTGGTGTTGAAGCTGCATATAATGGTGGTTTTAAATGTATAATGGTCCCTGATTTTAAAAAACCCGATGAAGAATTAAGGGAAAAAGCATATAAAATAATGGATTCTTTGGAAGATGTTGAATATTTATTAAAAAATTCGATTGAATAAATCAAAATAAAGACTGTATTTCAATTTTTATTATGAAATCAGTCTTTTATTTTTTTAAAACTTAATAGGATATAAATAAAATAATTGGATTATACGATATAACACGACTGTGTTATAATATACTAATAGAATTAAACAGATAAAAATAAATTTTATGATTATAAATTATATAATTTGGAGGTATATATGAAACCCGTAAAATTTGGAGTAATTGGAACTGGAAGTATAACAGAGTGGTTTATAAAAGCAGGTAGTAAATTAGAAGGTTTTGAAGTAAAAGCAATATATTCAAGAAAACTAGAAAGAGCTAAAGAATTTGGTGAAAAATACGATATAGAATTATTTTTTGATGATATAGAAAAATTTGCAAAATGTGAGGAATTTGATGCCGTATATGTAGCATCTCCTAACTTTATGCATAAAGAACATACTATTATATGTATGGAAAATGGAAAAGATGTACTATGTGAAAAAGCTTTTGCATCTAATAAAAAAGAAGCAGAAGAAATGATAAATTGTGCAATAAAAAATAATGTTCTTCTTATGGAAGAAATGAGATTAACTTGTACCCCAAATTTTAGAAATGTAAAAAATAGCTTAGACAAAATAGGAAAAATTAGACGATACTCAGCTAATTTTTGCCAATATTCATCTAGATATGATAAGTTTAAGGAAGGTATAGTATTAAATGCTTTTAAAAAAGAACTGTCAAATGGAGCACTTATGGATATAGGAGTTTATTGCATACATCCAATGGTAAATCTATTTGGGAAACCTAAAAATATAAAAGCAAATGCTATAAAATTATCTACAGGAGTAGATGGAGAAGGCAGTATAATCTTTGAATATGAAGATATGTTAGCAGATATAAGATATTCAAAGATAACACAATCTAATATACCGACTGAAATACAAGGAGAAGATGGAAGTATCATAATAGATAAAATGAGTCTTTTTGGTGATGTTAGAGTAGAATATAGAAAAGGTGAAGTAGAAGATATAACAGCAGAATTAGAAGTTGAAAAAGATGAAAAATTTGAAGTAGATAGCATTTACTTTGCTGTTAAAGAATTTATGACACTATTTAGAGAAGGAAAAAAAGAATCAAAAATAAATACTTATCAAAATACTCTTACAGTAATGGAAATAATGGATGAAGTTAGAAAACAGATAGATTTAGTTTTCCCTTCTGATGAGAAGTAATCTTTTTAATAGGTAAAATAAAATATAAATATAGTAAGGAAGAAAATATGATAAAAGAAATAATTGTAGTAGAAGGAAGAGATGATGTTACTGCAGTAAAAAGAGCAGTAGATGCAGAATTAATAACAACTGGAGGATTTGGATTTCCAAAAGGTGTTATGGAAAGAATAAAAGAAGCTCAAAAAAGAAGAGGAGTTATAATCTTTACAGATCCGGATTTTGCAGGTGAAAAAATAAGAAAAAAAATAGCATCTGAAGTTCCAGGATGTAAACATGCCTTTTTACCAAGGGAAGAAGCAAAAAAAGATGGTGATATAGGAATAGAAAATGCTACTCCTAAAAGTATAATAGCAGCATTAGAGAAAGTTAGAACAGAAAGTAATGAAAATAGAGAGGAATTTAAACAAAAAGATCTTCTATTAAATGGATTAATAGGAAATGAAGAAGCTTCATTTAGAAGAGATAAAATAGGTCAAATTCTAGGAATAGGATATGGAAATGCAAAACAATTTTTAAGTAGATTAAATAATTACGGTGTTACAAGAGAAGAGTTTGAAAAAGCTTTAAAAGAAATAGAAAAATAGATTATTAATAAAATTTGGAGGAAATATGAACAGACTTTCATCGCATAAAGCGACAAAAGATATAGTAGATAAACATGGATTTAAATTTTCAAAATCATTAGGACAAAACTTTTTAATAGATGATAATGTTATTGACAGAATAATCGATGGAGCAAGAGTAAAAGAAGGAGATAAGATAATAGAAGTAGGACCTGGTATAGGAACACTTACTAGAGAAATGGCAAAAGAAGCTGATAAAGTAGTAGCAGTTGAAATAGATAAAAATCTAATACCAATACTTAAAGAAACTTTATCAGAATTTGATAATACAGAAGTAGTAAATGAAGATATATTAAAAGTAGATGTAAAAAAATTGGTAGAAGAAAAACTTTCAGGAGGACCTGTAAAATTAATAGCAAATCTTCCATACTATATAACTACACCTATAGTAATGAAATTTTTAGAAGAAGATATACCAGTTACAGATATAGTTGTAATGGTTCAAAAAGAAGTTGCAGATAGAATGAATGCAGTACCATCTACTAAAGATTATGGTGCATTATCTGTAGCAGTTCAGTACTATTGTGATACAGAAATTGTTGCAAAAGCTCCAAGACATATGTTTATACCTCAACCAAAAGTAGATTCTACAGTAATAGGTCTTCATGTTAGAGAGGAAAAAAAATATATAGCAGATAATGAGGAGATATTCTTTAAAACAGTAAAGGCTGCATTTGGACAAAGAAGAAAAACACTATTAAATTCTCTATCTAGTATGGGAATTTTAGATAAAGCATCTATAAAAGAAGTATTAAAAGAAGCAGAAATAGATGAAAAAAGAAGAGGCGAGACTCTAAGTATAGAAGAATTTACAAACCTTTCTAATATAATAAATAAAAATATAAAAAAATAAAATATTTTTAGAAAGGAGATAAAATATATTGGCAGTTAAAAAGAAATCAAAACTAAAAAAATATATAGTATTAGGATTAATAGTCTTCTTTATCGTATATATAGTATCGTTTTTTTTAGTTTCAAAAATATTTGATTCAGATAGAGAGGATAGTATACAAAAGAATAAACTTACTCGGGAAGAAAATACAAGTGATAATACATTGCCATTATTATCTCAACTAGAGAGTAGCAAAAAGATTTATATTTTAGATGAAAAGACAGATGTAAATATAAAAATCGAAAAAGATAGATGGGCAGATTATAAATATTATTTTAATGAATTTAGAAAAGTTAGAGATGCTATTTCATACAAACCTAGATATAGTGGATATTCTTCAACAGGAATAAAGTTCTCAACAGATTTAAACTTTTTAAGAGTATATACAGTTGAAAAGGATGAATATTACAAAATACCAATAGATAAAAAAGAAGAGTTTGAAAAAATAATAAAAGAAAGTATATATACATCATTTGATTTTGTAATAGATAGTGAAAAGTGGAAAAGTGTACACATATCAAATGGAGATAATACAAAAACGCTTCATAGATGGAAATATAATAAATTTGTAAATAAAATGAGATATAAAAGACATGTTGGTAAAGTTCAACCAGAAAAATCAAAAGAAAAAAGCAAATATAATTATACTGTGTATATAGATGAAGATGGATTTAGTTTTAGAATAGATACAATGGGACCTAATTACATAAAAATAAAATATGGTGATTATGTTGCATATTATGAAGTATATACTGATATGTACAATTACATAAAAAACAATATTTTTAAAGAATAAAAAGAGGTGATATCTAATATAGATATCACCCTTTATTTTATAAGTTTGAAGATCCTTTAGCTGCAAGTGCTTCTGCAACTTTAAATATAGGACCAGCACCAGCTGTTATAACAAAATCATCTGGCTCAACGTTATCAGCAAGATACTCAACTATATCATCAAATTCTTTTATATATTGGGCATCTATATTGTTTTGATATAATTTTTTTACTAAATCAGTAGAATGAATATCTCCAGGATTAGTTTCTCTAGCAGCATAAATATCTGTAACAATAACTTTATCAGCAGCAAAGAAAGCATCTGAGAATTCATTTAAAAGAGATTTTGTTCTAGAGTATGTGTGCGGCTGGAATACGCACCAAAGTCTATTTTTCTTTATTCTTTTAGCTGTAGAAAGTGTAGTTTTTAATTCTGTTGGATGATGAGCATAATCATCTACAATAGTTGCTCCATTGTATTTTCCTTTTAATTCAAATCTTCTTCCAACACCTCTATAGCGTTTTATATTTCTTTTTATCATATCTAAATCTATACCAGATACAATACCTGTTATAATAGCAGCAGTAGCATTGTATATATTGTGTAAACCTTGAACTGATAATTCAAATTTACCAAGATTTTCACCATAATATTCTAATTCAAAAATACCACAACCTAATTCATCAAATTCAATATTTTTGATTAAGACATCATTATTTTCATCTCTACCATATTTAACGATTTTAGCTTTAACATCATAAAGTATACTAGATGTATTTTCATCATCTCCATTTATGATAAAGTGTCCATCAGATGGTAGTAATTTACCGAATTTATTGAAAGAAGCTTTTATTTCATCGATTCCTGAAAAATAATCAAGATGATCTTCTTCAACATTTAAGACCAACGCTATTTTTGGGTTAAAGTTTAAAAAACTATCAACATATTCACACGCTTCTGTTATAAAGTGTTCAGAATGTCCGATTTTAACATTTCCACCAATCATACTTAAATTCCCACCAACAAGAATAGTAGGATCTAAATCAGCATATTCAAATATTGCTGAAAGCATAGATGTAGTAGATGTTTTTCCATGAGTACCAGATACTGCAATGGAATTTTTATATTCTCTCATTATTTGCCCTAAAAAAGCAGCTCTATTAACTATAAGTTTATTTTTCTTTTTTGCAGCCATAAGTTCTTCATTATCAGGGTGTATAGCAGCTGTATAAACAACCATGTTTACATCATCTGAGATATTTTCTTTTTTTTGTCCGATAAATATTTCAGCACCTTGAGCCATAAGTTTTTTTGTCATAGGTGATTCCTGTGAGTCAGAACCTGAAACGTGATATCCTTTATTAAGGCAGATTTCAGCTAATGCACTCATACTGATTCCGCCAATTCCTATGAAATGTATATTCATAATAAAAACAACCCTTTCTTTTATTAAAGTAATACAATATGAACGTTTTTTGTGTTATAATAAAATAATGTGCGATATTTTTTAAGCACAATATACACGAAAAAATAATACTGTATTATCAACATAGTAATTATTATATCACAAGTAAAATTGTTGTGCATCAGTTTTAATGGCAATCAATAATTGGCAGGGGGAAATAGATTATGAAATTCAAAAGAACAGAAAGAATAGGAGCTATAGTAAAGATATTATCTGATAATCCTAACAAAATATATACATTAAGTTATTTTACAAATCAATTTAATGCAGCTAAATCTACAATAAGTGAAGACCTTCTTGTAGTAAAAAGTGTTTTTGAAAAATTGCACTTAGGAAAAGTAATAACAATATCTGGAGCAGCTGGTGGAGTAAAATACATACCTAAAACATCTAGACAAGAAAATTCGGAATTTTTAATGCAACTATGCGAAAGAATAAAAGATGAAGGAAGAATATTATCAGGTGGATTTTTATATCTTATAGACCTTATCTATGATCCAAGAACTGTTTCTAAAATTGGTAAAATATTTGCTTCTAATATAGATTATTCAGATGCTGATTATGTAGTAACAATGGAAACAAAAGGAATACCAATGGCTCTTATGACTGCAAATGCAATGAATTTACCGTTGGTAATAATAAGAAAAGATATAAAAGTTTCAGAAGGACCAACACTTAGTATGACATATGTAAGTGGAAATAGTGGAAACCTAGAAAGTATGAGTTTACCTAGAAAAGCACTTAAGCCAGATAGTAAAGTTATTATAATAGATGACTTCATGAGAGGTGGAGGAACTATCAAAGGTATGATAGATTTAATGAAAGAATTTAGTGCAGAAGTAATAGGTATAGGTGTATTTATATCTACTATGAAGCCAGAAGAAAAAATGGTAAATGACTATATTTCGCTGATACAATTAGATGTAGATAAAGATGAAATAATAGTAAAACCAAATAGAGAAATATTAGAAGATACGGAAGAAAATGCAGATTGTTTAGAATAAAAAACATACTTATATATCTAAATAAAAAAAATAAAATGAATATATAATATTAAAATATATGTACATTTATATTGAAAAGTGATATATTTAAAAATAATAATGCAATTTTTTATTATATTATCAGTAAAAAAATAAAAAATTATTCAATGGAGAGATGTTAAATGAAATTTAAGTCAATAATACTTGCTGCAGGCAAGGGAACAAGAATGAAATCAAAATATCCAAAAGTTATACATAAAGTATGTGGTAAAGAAATGGTAAATCATGTAGTCGATACTTCTAAAAAAGCAGGGGTAGAAGATACAATAGTAGTTCTTGGACATGGAGCTGAAGCCGTAAGAGAAAGACTTTCAGACGACATAATAACAGTTATGCAAGAGCAACAGCTAGGTACAGCACATGCTGTTAAAATGGCTGAAGAATATATAAATGATGAAGATACAATAGTTGTTTTATGTGGAGATACTCCACTTGTAAAATCAGAAACTCTTAAAAAATTATTTGAATATCATGTTGAAAATGATTGTCATACAACAGTACTTACTACAATAGTAGATAATCCAACAGGATATGGAAGAATAATAAGAGATGAAAATGGAGACCTTCTAAAAATAGTAGAACAAAAAGACGCTACAGAAGAAGAAAAATTAGTAAAAGAAATCAATTCTGCGATATACTGCTTTAATGGAAAAAGCCTTAAAGAAGCACTATCATTAATAGATAATAATAATGCACAGGGAGAATACTATCTTCCAGATGCTATAAAAATAATGAGAGAAAAAGGATTAAAAGTAAGTGCATTTGCAGGATCTACAATAGAAGAATTAATGGGTGTAAACTCAAGATTACAGCTTTCTGAAGCAGAAAAAGCTATGAGAAAAAGAATAAATGAATTCCATATGACAAATGGAGTAACTATGATAGACCCAGATAATACTTATATAGAATCTGAAGTAGAAATAGGAAATGATACTATAGTATATCCAGGAGTAAATTTAGTTGGAAAGACAAAAATAGGTTCTGATTGTATAATAGGAATGAATTCTTCAATAACAGATTCTATTGTTGGAGATGGAACAGAAATAAAAATATCTACATTAATAGAAGCAAAAGTAGGAGAAAATACAAAAGTAGGTCCATATGCTTATCTAAGACCAAAAGCTGATGTAGGCAATGGTTGTAAAGTCGGCGATTTTGTTGAAATAAAAAATGCAAAATTTGGAGATGGATCAAAAGCATCGCATCTTTCATATATAGGGGATGCTGAAGTTGGTAAAAATGTAAATGTAGGCTGTGGAGTAGTATTTGTAAATTATGATGGTGTACATAAATTTAGATCAGTAGTAAAAGATAATGCATTTATAGGATCAAATTCAAATCTAGTAGCACCAGTTACAGTTGAAGAACAGGGCTACATAGCTACAGGATCAACAATAACAGATAATGTACCTGGAAGATCACTAGCAATTGCAAGACAAAGACAATGTATAAAAGAAAATTGGATGGACAAAAAAGAAGCTAGAGATAAAAGAATATCTGAAGAAAAAGCAAGAAATAAATAATATTTAATAAAATTGATTTCTTTTTAAACATTTATGTTTAAATAGTTATATATTGTTAAAAAGTTTGGAGGGTTAACTAAATGAATACTAGCGGTAGCGAAATCAAAATACTTGCCGGTAACGCATCTAAAGAACTTGCTGAAAAAATAGCTAAACAGTTAAACGTATCAGTTTTAGACTGTGAAGTTGGAACATTCAGTGATGGTGAAATATGTGTAAATATGAATGAAACTGTAAGAGGTTGCGACGTTTTCGTTGTTCAATCTACTAACAGTCCGGTAAACAACAACTTAATGGAATTATTAATAATGATAGATGCACTTAAGAGAGCATCTGCAGGAAGAATAACTGCTGTAATACCATACTATGGTTATGCAAGACAGGACAGAAAAGCGAAAGCAAGAGATCCAATCACAGCTAAATTAGTTGCTAACTTAATAGTAGCAGCTGGTGCAGATAGAGTTTTAACTATGGATTTACATGCATCTCAGATACAGGGATACTTCGATATACCACTAGATCACTTACTAGGTGGTCCATTACTATCTGAATACTTCAACGAAAAAAATATAGAAGATTTAGTAGTAGTATCTCCTGACCTTGGTAGTGTTACAAGATCTAGAAAATTTGCTAACTCACTAAATGGTGAAGTGCCTATAGCTATAATAGATAAGAGAAGACCAAGACCAAATGTATGTGAAGTTATGAACTTAATAGGTGATGTAGAAGGTAAAAACGTAATACTTCTTGACGATATGATAGATACTGCAGGAACAATAGTAAATGCAGTTGAAGCAGTTAAAAAATTCGGTGCTAAAGATGTTTATGTTTGTTGTACACACGCTGTTTTATCAGGTCCAGCTATAGAAAGAATAGAAAATTCTTCTATGAAAGAATTAGTAGTTCTTGATACTATACAGTTACCAGAAGAAAAACAGATAGAAAAAATAAAAGTTAAATCAGTAGCTCCTATATTTGCAGAAGCTATAGAAAAAATATTCAGCAATGAATCAGTAAGTGAATTATTCTAATTGAATATAAGTAGAAAGAGGAGTAACTCCAATAGTACTTATGCCTATTCAGGCGACAGGTGTACTATTTGGAGTTAGCTCCTCTTTTTTTGTGAAAAATAAGCTTTTAAATATATAATACTTACTATTTATACAGAAAAAACTACCATTCAAGCAGAAATTATTGAAAAAAAAGAAGAAGAGTTATATATATATATTAAAAATATAATTGTTAAAAAATATTATTAAAATTCGATTTTTAAAGGAGTGATTATATGTA
>NZ_JARIBH010000062.1 GCF_029264495.1 Peptacetobacter sp. | reverse complement strand
AAAAAGTAGAATCTAACCATAGATTCTACTTTTTAAATTTAGTTTACTATTTTAATTTTTTCATAAAGTACTCTTTAATTAATTTAAAATAAAAAATAAAAGTTGCTACTTTATATTCCTTCTTTTTATATCCGTTTTAATATTGCTTCTACTGGACAAATTTCTGCACAATTTCCACAGTTTATACAGTTTATATGATTAATTGTGGATTGATTTATATCATCAAATTTCTCTACATCTATACATCCTTGTGGACAAATTTCTCTACATCTTCCACAATTTAAACATTTAGCAGTTATAAAGTATCCTTTTTTCTCTATTTTTTCCCCACCAAAAGAAAATTCATATCTTTCAATAGGATTATATCTAAGATCTATCCATTCTCCCTTTCCTTTTACTATTTTAAAAATTGTCAAATTCATTCTAGATTTTTCAGTAGGATATATTCTTTTTATATAATCATTTCGTTTTAATATTAAATCTCTTTTACTTTTGTTTACTTCTTCAACATCACCAGATATATTTATATATACAACATCTTTAATATCTTTTCCATTTGCTGCTGTTAGAGATAAATATTTTTTATTTTTTAATATTTCGTAAAAAAGCATCCCTTTTGATATAGAAAAGTATATGCCTGTTTCATCATAATCCATTATATTTATTGCACATGTTACAGGTAAATTTTTATTATCTACTGTTGCTCCTATTGTTGAATGTATTTCTTCTACTATATATTTAAATATTTCTATTGTTGATTTCATTATATTCCTCGCAATTACTTATTTTTAATATATCTATTATATACTATTTATTTAAAAAAACTTCATTTTGTATAATTTTTATATATAATGATTTTATTTGTTTGCATTTTATTTTCTTATGGTACTTATTTTTATAGTTAATTGCAAAATTATATGAAATTTACAAAGTATTTAAAATAGAGTATATGTATTTTTATAAAAGAAAAGACTATAGTTAAAATTTATAACTATAGTCTTTTTATTTATTATATTTCATCTCTAGATGGAATTGAGCTTTGAGCTCCTCTTTTTGATACTGTAATAGAAGCTGCTTTTTGTGCAAAATCTATTGATTCATAAATATTTTTTCCTTCACTTAGAGATATTACGAGTGCTGCTGTAAAAGTATCTCCTGCTGCTGTTGTATCTACAACTTTTGTTTTTTTACAATCAAATTTTTTAAATTCTTCTCCATTATAATGTAGGCAACCCTCTTCTCCTAATGTACATATTACTTGATTTACACCATTTGATTGCATTTTTATCAATTCAGTTTTATATTCTTCTATATTATTAAGTTCTTTTCCACTTAATGTAGCTAGTTCTAATTCATTTGGTTTTAAAATATAGCTTCCTTGATATAAATCTTTATCTATATTTTTTACTGCAGGTGCTGGGTCTATAATTATTTTTTTACCTTTTGATATAGCAATTTCTTTAACATATTTTACTATTTCTAGTGGTATTTCAAATTGCATTATAATATATTCAGCATCATTTATTAGATTTATATTTCTATCTATTAATTCTTTATCTACTAAAGAGTTTGCTCCTGATATTACTGTTATTGAATTTTCTCCCTTTTTATTTACATGTATATATGCTTGACCTGTAACTTCATTATCTATAATTTCTATACCTTTTGTATTTACATTTACATTTTTTAGATTGTTTATTAAAATTTTTCCAGCATCATCATTTCCCACAGCTCCAATCATAGATACATCCCCTCCTAATTTACCTATTGCATAGGCTTGGTTTGCACCTTTTCCTCCTGGAACTTTTTTTATACTATTTCCTATTATTGTCTCGCCAATCTTTGGCATTTCTTCAACATCTATAACATAATCTAAATTTAAACTTCCTATAACTAAAATTTTACTCATTTTTTCACGTCCTTATTAATATCATTAAATTTGATTTAATTATATATCTAATTTTAATACTAATAAAGATAATTATTAAAGTTATTTTATATACTTCATTATTTTTTCACCTTTTGTATCTAATTCACCTGTAAATTCAAATCCAAAATACTTATAAATATTTATTGCGATTTTATTCTCCTCATACACACTTAGATATATATCTAGATTTTTATATTCTCGCTTTATTCTTTCTAACACAATCTCAAATGATTTTTTACCATATCCTTTGTTTTGATATTTTTTATCTATCAACAAACGATCAAACCAAAGTCTTGTATATTTTGATTCTGTAATATTTCCATACATAGCAAATCCAATCATTATGTTATTATCATATATCCCAACTGGATTCCAATTTTCTAACAAATCTGCCTCTTGTAAACATTCTTTTATACTTTCTATATAACCCTTTTGAAAATCCTCTACTTGTAGTTTTTCAGCTTCTTCTCTATTTTCTTCTGTTATTTTTTTCAATATAATCATTTTAACACCTCATCCAGGATACTAATAACTCCCAACTTTATACTTAAATATATCAAAAAAATTTTATTTCGTATATAAGCTATAGGTAATTATTATGTTAAAATTA
Source organism: Peptacetobacter sp. (assembly GCF_029264495.1). GTDB lineage: Bacteria > Bacillota > Clostridia > Peptostreptococcales > Peptostreptococcaceae > Peptacetobacter. The sequence goes on along the minus strand of NZ_JARIBH010000062.1, from coordinate 39,144 downwards.
TATTAAAAAAACTGCTATATCATAAAATATTTGATATAGCAGTTTTTATTTTATAAATTATATGCAGCTTCAAATGCTTCCCACATAGCAAAGCTTGCTTGTCTAGCTTTTTTTGCATCTCCTATTACATATACTTCAGGAACAAATTCTTTTATTTCTTCTGATATTGGATCATAATTTCTTGAACCTAATCCAAATAATATATAATCAAATCCTTTTAACCATTCTTCTGTTCCATCTGCTCTTTGTACTTTTACATCGTGGTCTGTAACTTCTAATATTTTTGTATTTACATTTATATGAACACCTTTATTTTTTAATTTTCTTATTAGAGGTTCTCTATTTGGACTAGATACACCAGTTAATAACTGTGGTAACATTTCTATTAATGTAACATCTATATCTCCTATACTAGCTTCAAAACCTCTTGTGTGTGCGTTTGGTCTTGCATTTTCTATCACTGTTTCTGCAGTTTCACAGGCAACTGCTCCTCCTCCAAGAACACAAACTTTTCCTTTTGGTATAACAAATTTTCCTCCTAAGAAATCATGTGCAGTAAGCACTGGATATTCTTTTGTTCCTTTTATTGGTGGAATTAATGGTCTAGCTCCTGTTGCAACTATTACTGCTTCTGGAGCAAATTCTTTTATATTTTCTACTGTAGCTTCTTTTCCAAATACCATTTTTACTCCAGCTTTTTTTGCTCTATAATTTAAGTGAGATAACCATTTAGTCATTTCTTGTTTACCAGGAGCTACTACTGCTAAATTAATTTGACCACCTATTTGATTATCAGCTTCCCAAAGTGTTACATCATGACCTCTTTCTGCTGCTGTAACTGCTGCCATCATACCACCAGGACCTGCACCAATAACTAAAACTTTTTTAGATTTTTCAGCTGGTATTTCTGGATAATCATATTCAAATCCAACTCTTGGGTTTATATGACAGCGACACTGTGGTCTATCTGCTGTACGACTTATACAACTTCCACCGCAACTTGCACATGGTGTTATTTCATCAAATAAATTTTCTTTTGCTTTATTACATAAATCTGGATCCGCTAATAAAGGTCTACCTATTGCCACTCCATCAACTAGTCCTCTTTCAACTATTTCAGCAGCATATCTTATATCATTGATTTTTCCTACTGCATAAACTGGAACATCAACAACTTTTTTAATTTCAGATGCTTCATGTACATTTACCCCTATACTTTTATTCTGACTTGGTATTATATGTTCTAGTCCTTCATATTGAGTTCCACCAGAAACTTCAAACATATTTACACCTGCTTCAACAAATTTTGGAGCTAAGTATAACATATCTTCTAAAGTATTTCCTCCTACTACTCTTTCATCTCCTGATATTCTAAGCATTATAGGAAAATCAGGACTTACATTTTTACGAACTTCTTGTATCATTTCTATTACAAATCTAGCTCTATTATCTAGACATCCACCATATTCATCCATTCTTTTATTTCTTAATGGTGATAAAAAAGAACCCGGTAACATATATGCATGTGCACAATGTAATCCTATTCCACCACATCCTGATTCTTCCACTCTTCTAGCAGCTTGTCCAAATTGTTTTATTATATCATGTATTTCATCTACACTTATTGCACGGCTAACATGACAGTTTGCATTTGTATTTTTTGATGGTCCAAGTGGTGCTATATGTCTATATCCACATATTGATTCTGGTCCAGGATGTATAATCTGAGGTATTAATGTACTTCCTGCATCTTTTATTCTTTGAGCAAATTCTCTAAATTGTGGTACTAAATCATCTGAATCTAGTGCAGTTGTATTTCCCATATATTTATATTTACTATCTATTGTAACTGCATCAATTGTTATATATCCTGTACCACCTTCTGCTCTACGTACAAATATATCTGCTAATCTTTTTGGTACTGATCCATCTTCTGCTTCATAATTCATACTCATAGGAGCCATACCTACTCTATTTTTTAATGTTAATGATCCTATTTTCAATGGTGAAAATAGTTTAGATTCTTTCATGTCCATAATTATTTTTCCTTTCAAGATTTAATTTATTTTCTATATATCTTTATTTTTTACTGACTTTGCAAAGTATCTTTCTTTGAGTTTATAATATCAAAAAATCTTTTTTAACATTCGACAAAATCTTATCAAATACTGTATTACTTTATAAATTTATTATTATTAAATTTATATTCTAAGTTTGTAAATTTTTATTAATTTTCAAAATAAAAGGGGAACAACTGTCCCCTTTTTAACATACTATTTATTATGTATCTTCGGTAACATCCTTACTGCTACTATAGCTATGATTATACAAATTATTTCAACTAATGCTAATGTATGAATAGATGAAACAGAAGCTACTGATTTAGCTACTTCATTTGTAGCACCACTAGATAATATGCTTTCCATTTTATTAGTTACTGTATTTGCAAATAATGGTACAAATACTGCTACTCCAAATGGAGCTGATATATCACGAAATAGTCCATAAGTTCCTGTTCCTGAGCCAGCTTCTGATTGATTTAAGCCTGAAAGACATACTTTCATTAATATTGTTGCATTTCCTCCAAGTCCTATACCTAACATTCCTAAAGACCCAGCAAATATAGCAAACTTAGATGTTTCATTAAATAAAATCATCATTGCACATCCAATACCTGTAAATAAAAGTGAACCAGTAAGAACTGTTTTTGGTTCTTTCTTATCTGCCATAGGCCCTATAAATACTGCACCTAATGACATTCCTATATAAAGTATTGATATAGCAAAACTTGATATTATTGTATTTTCTGGTTGTGTCGCTCTAACAAATAATATTACATCTGTCATATTCGCTTGCATTAATCCTTGAGTAAGGAATAGTATTATAATTGGTAAAATAAATTCCTTACGTTTCATAAATTTACCACTTAATATTGGATTTTCTGCTTTTTTCTCTTCTTTTATTAATAATATTAATACTACTATTGATACTATACTTACTAATATAAATGGTTTAGATACCCATCCTATATTTTGACCAAATGATGGTATACATAATAATAAACTGAAGAATATTAATACATATATTGAACCTTTTTTATCAAAATCACTAAGATCTTTCTTTTCAAATTTTGTTTTCTTTATCATGACTGAACATATAAAAAATGTAATTATGCATAGTGCAACACATACCCACATCATCATTCTCCAGCCAAATAATTGCATTATTAATCCACCACAAGTTGGTCCAACAACTACTGCTCCACTTGATATTAACATATATAAAGCAAATCCTTTTCCCATTTCTTCTTGTGGATATTCAGTTACTATATAAGCCATTATTATAGGTGCTATTGCGGCTGTTCCTATCCCAACAATAAATCTTGCTCCTAGCATAAACACTAAAGAAGAAGATATTGCTGTTAATATATTTCCTATTGTAAATATTATCATTCCTAATAATAAAGTTTTTCTACGTCCAAGAACATCTCCTAATTTCCCTAATATAGGTGCACAAGCAGCTGTTGACATTGCTAGTGATAATGAAATCCATGTTGTATTGTTATCATTAAGCCCCATATCTGCAACAAAAGCTGGTGCAAGTACTGCTGTAAACCCTCCTACTAATCCTACCAATAATGCTGCTATTGCAAATGGTATAAATCCTCTTTTATAGTTTTCTTTAGTAGATAACATTTTTTTCTCCTTTTAAGAATTTTATTTATTTACACATCAAGCCTGTCAAAATAACATTTGGCAGGCTTGATATTACTTTTTGATTAAATATTATTTGTCTTTTTTAGCCATATGAGGTATTACTTTATCTAATTGATAACGTTTTATTGTTTTTTCTAAATCAAACTCGTTTACTATTCCTCTTTCATATAAGCTATCTATATCTTCTTCTGAATATCCAAGATCTTTAAGTATATCTCTATTATCCATTCCAAATAATGGAGCACCTCTCCAGATTTCTGAAGGATTATTTTTAAATTTATTTATTAAACCAAGACCTTTTATATGTCCCATCATAGGATCATCCCATTCCATTATTGTTCCACGAGCATTCCAATGTGGGTCATTTAAACAATCTTCTAATTCATATACCCTTTGACATGGTATAAGTGCTTCTTGCATTGCTTTTTCAACTTCTGGCATTGTTCTTTCTGAAACGTATTTTTCCATAGCTCTTTCCATTCTTTGACCAACAGGTGAATCTATCATCCATCCATTGAATCCTTCTGGGAAATCTGGATCTCCACTTCCTGGAACTGGAAGTCCTATTATAGGGAATCCTCTTTTACAAACTTCTGCACCAGTCATACCAATAAATATAGTTCTTCCATCTTTACAAGTATAGAAACTAAATAGTGCAGCTTGAGCATCTTTATTACCTGTTTTAGGTACTTTTACTCCATCTGTTGCATATTGAATCATACGTCCATCCATTATTCTTGCTAGTGCTTCATACTGTGCAACATCTACTGATTCACCTTTACCTGTTAATTGTGTACTAACATAACAAGCAAGCATTGTCCAACATGTAGTAAGACCGCATACAAAATCACTTAAATATGGATTTATTTTTAAAGATTCATTAACTCCATTTAATGACATATATCCACTAAATGCTTGTCCTACAGCATCATATGAAGCTCTTTTTACATATGATGGATCACCAGTTTGACCATATCCAGATACATGTACTATAGCAAGTTTAGGATTTACTTCCCATATAACTTCATCAGAAAGTCCTAATCTATCATATTGTCCACCTTTTGATGATTCTACCCATATATCGGCCCATTTTATTAATTCTAAAAATATTTTTCTTCCTTCTTCAGATTTTATATCTGCAACCATTGATAATTGATTTCTATGATTTTGAGGATATCCATACCATCCACGTTGGTTATCTGGTTTTTTTGGCCCTTCAAAATGAACTACTGTAGCACCACATTCTGCTAAAAGTCCACCTCCTAAAGGTCCTGCTATATTAGATCCACTATCTAATATTTTTAATCCTGAAAGTGCCCCAAATTTAGGAAAATCTTTTAATCCAGCCATTTTTCTTCTCCTTTTGATAAACAATTTATGTAATAGTATTATTTTCTAAATTAAATTTATGGTCTATAAGCTCCATCAACACTTATAGTTGTAGCAGTTATACCACTTGCTAAATCAGAAGCTAAGAATAAATATGTATTAGCTATTTCTTCTGGTTCTAACATTCTTTTCATTGGGAATGTTTTTAAATATCCTTCTAATATTTCTTTTGGCATTCCACCAACCATTGGAGTATTTACAACACCAGGAGCAACACCTACAACTCTTATATTTTTACGTATTATTTCTCTTCCTAAAGCATGAGTTAATCCTACTACACCAGCTTTACTAGTTGGGTATCCTATTCCTGATAATGAACCATATATACCTGTTACTGATGCTGTATTTATTATTACACCTTCTTTTCTTTCTTTCATGCATTGATATGCAGCCCAAGCTCCATTAAATACACCTATAACATTTATATCTATTAATGTTTTAAATTCTTCTTCACTTACTCTACTAAATACATTATTACTTGTGATACCAGCATTGTTTATCATGACATCAAGTTTTCCATATTTTTGAGCAACTGTACTTACTGCAGCCATTACTTCTTCTCTTTTAGTTAAATCTGGAGCAAAACCTAATACTTCTTTATCTGGGTATAATTCTTTTAATTCAGCTATTGTAGTATCTACTTCTTCTTGAGTTTTACCAAATATAGATACTGTTGCACCATTTTCTATAAATATTTTTGTTGCACAAAGTCCTATTCCACTTGTTCCTCCTGTTATGATAACTACTTTATCTTGTACTAAATTCATAATCTTTCCTCCTTAATTATTTATATATTTTTCTTATTTATGCATATTTCTAGTTATATGTATTTTAGGATCTCTCATAAAATGTTCTTCATATATACGAACATATCCAGTTTCTTTTATATACCATTTACCGTCTATTTTTTCATATTTGTCTGTATAGAATGCACCACCATTTATTCCAACATCTTTGTATTTACCATCAGTAAATATTAATTTATCTTCTAAATACCATCTTCCTGTAGCTGTATTTTCATCTTCTATAGTTATTTCAGGTGTATGCCCCATATGCATACTGATTTCTTCTTTTGGCATAGTGCTTTTTAAATAATCAGTTACTTCTTTTGGACTATGAAATACTAATTTACCATCAGAATAAGATGTTTCTATATTAGGAGAAAGAGTTGTTTCTAACTCATCCCATAATTTACCATCTAGACAACGAAAATATTTAGCTTTTAATTCTTTTATAGCTTCTATGTCTTTCATTTTTTGAATTTCTTTTTCTAAAATTTCTATTCTTTCTTCTAAATTCATTTTTCCTTCCTCCAAAATAATTTAATTATATATCCATACCAACTTCATATCCTTCTGCAGCAGCTATTCTTAAATCTCTTGTACTTGCTGCATCACCAATTACATTGAATGGTATTTTTAATTCATTACATTTTTCTTGTAGATTTTCACTTGGTCTTTTTGTTATTCCTGTACAAATTACTACAGAATCACATTCTAAACTTCCTTCTATTGTTTCTTTAGTTTTTCTATCTGTCATTATATAGTTTAGTTTTCCTGGTTCTATTCCTACTACATTAGTTCCAGACATTTTATTAATTTTATAGTATTTAAACTCAGGTCCAATAAACATTCTACGAAGCATACTTAATCCAGTTCCAACACCTTTTCTTTCTATTACTGTTACTTGTGCACCTCTAGCAGCTAGATATTCAGCTACTTCAGCTCCTACCCAACCACAACCAACAACTGCAACATGACCACTTAATTTAACATCTTCATTAAGTGCTTGATATTGAGAATATACATTTTCTCCGTCTATTCCTGGAATATCTGGTGCTACATAGTCAGAACCAATTGCGATTACTACATGATCTGGTTTAAATTCTTCTATTAATTCTGGTGTTACTTTTGTGTTATATCTAACTTCTATTCCTAAGCGTTCAACTTCTTTATTTTCCCATTCTACTGCTTTAACCCAATCATCTTTCATTGGAGCTTTTCCTGCTAATATAAATTGTCCACCTAAGCGGTCTGAAGCTTCAAAAATAACTGGTTCATGACCACGTTTTTTTAGAACTTCTGCTGCTGATATACCAGCCATACCTCCACCTATAATCATTACTTTTTTAGGTTCATCTACTTCTTTTACTTCTTTATACTCTAAACATAATCCTGGATTACGAGTACAAGTTATGTGACTCATTTTAGGATTTATAACTGCATCATAACAACCTTGGTCACATCCTACACAATGTTTTATTAAATCTTCTTTTCCATTTCTAACTTTTTCTATCCAGTGAGGATCTGCTAATTGTGCTCTTCCTATTCCTACTAAGTCAAATTTTCCTTCAGCTATTACTTTATTAGCCATTTCTCCAGTATTTATACGTCCAACTCCCATAGCTGGAATTTTTATTTGTTTCTTTATGTTATATATATTTTCTATATTGAATCCATGTTGTAAGTTAAATGGTGGTACTTCATATACTGTTGCAAAAGATTGAGCATTACCTCTAGATAAATCAGCTATATCAACACCTAAGTCAGCACAGTTATTTATAAATTTAACTATTTCTTCTTCTGACATAACTTCATCCATTAATTCATCTATACAATCAACTCTCATGAAAAATGGCATTTCTTCTGGAATATTATCTCTTATAGCTTTTACAACTTCATAGCAAAATCTACAGCGATTTTCAAAACTACCTCCATATTCATCTGTACGTTTATTCATTCCTGGACTTAAAAATTCGTGTGGTAAATAGCTGTGTGCTGCATGGAATTCTACTGCATCAAATCCAGCTTCTACTGCTCTTTTTGCACCTCTTCCAAATTCTTCTACTATCTCATGTATACGTTCTACAGATAATGTATCTGGTGTTTCAAGTGTGTTTGTTTCATCAAAGAACATTTGTGGACTGAAACCTCCATGCCATAATTGGATAGCCATTTTTCCATCTACTTTATGTACTGCATCTGTTAATTTTTTTAATTGTTCTACATGTTCATCTGTATAAAGTCCCATATACATATATGCATGTGGTGCTGGACATAGAGCAACACATTCAAATATATTTAGTGCACATCCTGCTTTTGCTCTTTCCACATGATAAGCTATCATATCATCACTTATTTTATGTTTATTTTTTACCATTTTTGTATTCATACCAGGAAGAACTATTCTATTTTTTAGTTCAAGCCCTCTAATTTTGAATGGTGAAAAAAGTGCATCATAACTCATTGCATTAAGCCTCCTAATTTCTATTTTATAATTATTATTACTGCATTTTGCAGATATCTCGCTAAAGTATCTCTTAACCAATTATTTTTTTTAATACCATACTTCTATTTAATTTTCCATTTTCACCTCTAGGTATACAATTTACAAATGTAAAATTTTTAGGGATTTTATATGGTAATAAATTTTTTTTCAAATATTCTATCAATTCATTTTCTGTAATTTCTTCTTTTTTTTGTACTATTGCATGTAGTCTTCTTCCCCATTCTTCATCTGGTATTCCCACTACAACTGCATCAACTACTTTTTCATTAGATGTAAGTACTGTCTCAACTTCTGTTGCAAATACATTTTCTCCACCAATAACAAGCATATCGCTTCTTCTATCAGAAAAATAAAGGTATCCATCTTCATCTAAGTATCCAAAATCGCCAACACTTCTATATCCACCATCTTTTACTTCCAATGGTTTATGATTTATATATTCTGTCATACAATAATTATCTGGTGATGTCATATATATTTCTCCAACTTCATTTGGACCTAGTTCATTTCCTTTTTCATCTCTTATTGATATTTTGCTATCTCCAAAAGCTTTACCAATACTTCCATAATGATTTAACCAATCATCTCCTCTTATATAGGTAATTCCTATTGCTTCTGTCATAGAATACATTTCATAAACTTTTTTAGCTCCTATTGTATTAATCCATTTTTCCTTTAAATATGGAGAACAATACCCTCCTGTATGATGTAATGCTTTTATAGATTTAAAGTCTTCTTTATTAAAATCTTGTAACTTTATTATTCTGTTCATCAATGTAGGTATCATCTGAATAAATTCTATTTTATATTTTTTGATATACTCCACTATTTTTTCTGGTCTTAAATTTCTAGGTATAATAATAGTATTCCCTACAAAAAGTCCATTAAATGCTGCCGTATGTGGTGCTCCATGAAACAACGGTCCAACAAGCAATTGTCTTTGTTCAAATTCCATTCCAGACATTTTAAACCAATTTTTTATAATTTCATCAGACATTCCACTTGCCATATTTTGTTTTATAAATTTGAAATCTCCAGTTGTTCCTCCTGATGGAGATATCATATTTGGATTTGCTTCTACATCCTTTGGCATTTTTTCAGATTCATCTTTACAAATATCTATTATAGAATCAATATTTATAATTTCTGTTTTACAAGGCATTTCTTTGTCTATAAAAGAAACTGATGGTTTAATAATTTTACATATCTTTTTTAGCTCGGTGTCTGTTATTTTGCATGATACTGGCATATAACATCCACCTGTTTTCCAAATTGCAAGAGTAGACAAAATATGTTCTATCCCATTTGGAAAAGATACCATTGCAACCTTTCCTTTTCCAAACCCTTTTTTTATAAGATACCAAGCAAGTTTATTTGAGTAGATATGAAGATCTTTCCAAGTAATATTTTTTACATTATCTTCTTTATCTATGTAAATAATTGCTGTTTCATTAGGTTTTACATTTGATATGTACTCTAGTTGCTTTCCTGGAGTGACAAAATCTGATATCCCAGAATTAAATTTATTAAAATATTTATTGTATTTTTTTTCTCCCATATCTAAAACTTTGTCCCTCCTTTTATATGAGCTTAATTAGTTCGTTTATCTTTGTCTTGATATTATCTTAACATTTTTATAAATGAGTAAAGTTATAATAACCTCTCATTTCATAACACACTATATACATTTTTGATAATCACTTTATAATCAACTAACGGACAAAATATGATATTTTTATAACTTTTAGATTCGATTTATAGATATTTCATAATATTGATGTTATATTCTATTGATATTGACACTTTAATACTTTTAAGTATTTATTGTGTTATAATGAAAAAAATTTTTATTTATTCGAGATTATTTATTTTTTGAAATCGTTTTTAGAAATATATTTTTAACAATGTATGTTTTTTTAGTATTTAAAATCTATAATTTTTTTAATATAGAAATTATTAATAATATTAATAATTATATTTTATCAATTCTGATATAATTTTTATCAATCGTGATATAATATATTTTGTATTAGAATTTATATATTAATCTTAAAAGGAGAGATTTTTATGGAAGATATACCTAGATCCAAACCAATTTGTGGTAAGCCAACTAATTCATTTTTTGTAAATAAAGACAGATATCTTCGTTTACAGACTCACAAAATAAATGACATTACTCCACCAATTTCTGAAAATGAATCTTTACTAATTCTAATAACTAATGGTTCTGGTAGTATTATTATTAATGGAGTTGAATTTAATTTAAAAACTAATACTTTTATTTGGTTGCAGTCTTACCATACTTTTACAATAAAATGTAATTCATATGAACCTTTAGAATTTAAATTATTTGTATATGACTATCCTTTATCTTCTTTTTTAGCTTTTAAAGAACCTTCTCATAATGCTATAGATACTATTGTAGATGCAATACCAATTATATATTTAGATGATAAGTATTCAGAACGAGTAAATGATCTTATTGATGAATTTTCTGAATTTGATGAAATTTTCACTCCTGGTGCATCTTTAATAAAAGTTTCTATATTAGGAGAATTAGCTAAAATTTTTATTGATATTAGCATAAAAAATCATTCTTCAAATAATGTTTCTTCTCCTAAGCCATTAGCTTGGAAGGCTATTTTATATATGAGTAAATTTTTCTATAAGGATTTAACCGCAGATAGTGTTGCAAAAATATTTAATACAACTGCTACTATTTTAAATCGAGATTTAAGAAATGTTAGTGGATATAATTTTATTCAAAATTTAAATAGAATAAGGGTTAATATAGCATCAAGTGCTCTTTTATATGAAGATTTATCTTTATCCTATATCGCTCTACATTCTGGATTTTCATCTGAAGTAGTTTTTTATAGAATTTTTAAACAATATATGCATACTACACCTATAGAATATAGAAATAAACTTATAACACAAAATAACAATTCTGTTTATAGAGGTATGATTATGTCATCATGTCTTATGCAAATTCTAAATTATACTTATGATAATTTTTCATCTCCTATAGACTTGAAAATAGTTTCTAAAGATTTATTTTTATCAGAAAATACAATAAGAAATATCATTCATGAAAAATTTAAATCTAGTTATAAGTCTATAATTTTATTTAATAGAATTAGACATGCAGAAGCATTACTATTGACAACAGATTTAACAATTTTGGATATAGCTATAAATGTAGGATTCAATTGTGATAGATCTTTTTCTAGAGCATTTAAAAAAATTTGTAATATGACCCCTAGTGAATATCGAAAACTACATTGTGAGGTGAAACAAGATGAGTAAAAAAAATAATATTTTCTATCCACCTCTTTTTTCTGGTGAAGGATATTTTTCAAAAGGTGAATTTAAATTTCCTATTACAACTAAAGAAAAAACTGTAAATAAATCTACATTTTTAAAAAACAATAAAGGAATTACATTATTATTTTTTAAAAACAACAATGGTAAAATAATCGTTAATTCTACAGAAATTTCTGTAAAAAGAGGTACTTTTATCTGTTTAGCTAATTATCATTATTTCAAAATAGTTCCAGATATTAATAAATCTATAGATTTTATAGAATGTAGATTGAGTTATGACACTTTTCTTTATATAGCAGCAAATCCATATTACTTATTTTCAGAAATTACACTATCAAGTATCCCATTAACTTCTCATTTAGAAGGTCATTTACTTGATAGAACTGAAATTTTATTTGAAAGACTTGTAAAATCAACTGCTAAAAATAATAATAAATTTAATGAAATTGATTTTTTATTATGCATGAAGTTGATAGGCATACTTCAATATACTAATAATAAAAATATTTTTAAATAATTATTTTCATAATAAACAATTAAAAGGAATTCTTATATTTTATTAAGAGTTCCTTTTTTGATTCTCAAATAATATCTAAATCAAAAATATTTTTACACTTACCTTTAATTTTTTTATCAATCGAAACTTTTTTATATTGCTAATGAAACTTATATATGATAATCTAAAAACGAGGTGAAAATATGAATAGAAGACAATCGCAAATATTGGATTTGCTTACACAAAATAAAAAAATGAAAGTAACTGAGTTATCTGATATTCTAAGTGTTTCTCAAGTTACTATACGTAAAGATTTATGTACACTTGAAGATAGTGGAATTATAATAAGAGAACATGGTTATGCAAAATTAAATGAAAGTGACGATATTAATAATAGACTTGCATACCATTATGATATTAAACAAAAAATAGCTGAAAAAGTTGTAAAAAGTATAGATGATGGTGAAACCATTATGATTGAATCTGGATCTTGTTGTGCTTTAGTTGCATTAGAGATTGCAAAAACAAAAAAAGATATAACTCTTATAACAAACTCTGCTTTTATAGCTGATTACATTCGCAAAGTAGGAAATATTAGAATAATACTTCTTGGTGGAGAATATCAAGAAGAATCTCAAGTTATGGTTGGACCTATTACTAGAAAATGTGCAGAAGGATTTTTTGTAGATAAACTATTTATAGGAACTGATGGTTTTACAAAAGAAACTGGATTTACTGGAAATGATTATATGAGAAGTGAAACAGTAAAGGATATGGCTAAACAAGCTAGTAATGTAATAATTGTAACTGATTCTGTGAAGTTTGAACAAAAAGGTGTTGTAAGTTTATTAGATACTGATAAAGTGTCTCATGTATATACAGACTCAAATATTCCTTATGAAATAGAAGAATATTTAATACAAAACGAAATAGATGTTATTAAAACTGAACAATAAAAAAGGTGAATATTATCACCTTTTTTATTTTATCTATTTTTTTATTTTATCCTTATTTATTTTATCCTTATTTATTTTATCCTTAAAAGAAACACTCTAAACCTTTATCTAAAAATATTTTCTGATATTCTTTTAAATCTTCTGGATAAAGTGCTTTTTTATTTTTATATTTATAACTTCTATTTAACAGTTCATATTTCTTTTCTCCAAATTGGTGAAATGGTAATAGTTGTACTCTTTTTGCTCCAACTTTTACTAATAATTCTGCAAGTCCTTTAGCATCATCTATTGAATCATTAAAATCTGGAATAACTGGTATTCTAGGTAATACATTTAATTCATTATTTATAGCAAATTTTAAATTTTCTATTATTAAGTCATTGTACACTTTTGTTCCTTTATAATGTTTATCTCTATCATAATGCTTTACATCGAACAATAGTAAATCTAATTCTTTAGATAATTCTTCAAATATTTCTTTTTTTATATATCCAGTAGTTTCAATCGCAACATGGATAGAATGTTTTTTTAATTCCAATATAAGCTCTTTTAAAAATTCTGGTTGACTCATCCCTTCTCCACCAGAAATTGTCACTCCTCCACCAGACTCTTTATAGAAGTCTATATCTTGCATACATATATCTACTATTTCATCTATTGTATGATAATCTCCTTCATAAGATAATGCTCTATTTGGACATGAATTTACACAAGTTAAACAACCAACACATTTATCTTCATCTATAATTATTTTATTATTATCATGAATTATTGCTTTATTGGGACATGAATTTACACAAAATAAGCAATGAGAACATTTTTCTTGTTCATGCAAAATCTGCACATTTTTTATCTGTGATTCAGGATTTGAACACCATTCACATCTAAGTGGACATCCTTTAAAAAATACTGTTGTTCTTATTCCTGGTCCGTCATGTATACTAAATTTTTGAATATTAAATGTAATTCCTCTTTCCAAAAAATCATCTCCTTTTGTATAAATTTTTTTATAAATTTTTATCATTATTACTTTTATTTAATTATATCTACATCTGTTACAATTAAAGTCCAAAGTATCCTTCTCTTTTAATAAAATAATATCATTTAGAAGCTAAAAAGTAAATATTATTGTTTCATTTGAAATCTTTATATATTTTATACGAAATTTTAATTTGACTTAATGTATGAATATGGTATATAATTTTGTTATAATGAAATAAAAAATAGTTACGTATGAAACTAAAAGGAGACTAGATTATGAAAAATGTAGAACATTTCGGTGACTTAACACCTAGAATGGACAAATTTAGAGAAAATGTACTTAATAAAAAACCTTATATATGTGCTGAGCGTGCATTATTAGCTACAGAATCATATAAAGAAAATCTTAATCAGCCCGTAGTTATAAAACGTGCTTTGATGTTAAAAAATATATTAGAAAAAATGACTATCTACATAGAAGATGAAACTTTAATAGTAGGAAATCAAGCTTCTGCAGATAGAAATGCTCCTATATTCCCTGAATATACACTAGAATTTGTAATGAATGAACTAGATTTATTTGAAAAACGTGATGGTGATGTCTTCTATATAACAGAACAGACAAAAAAGGACTTAAGAAGTATTGCACCATTTTGGGAAAACAATAATTTAAGAAGTAAAGGTGGAGCAATGCTTCCTGAAGAAGTTAGTGTATATATGGAAACAGGCTTCTTTGGAATGGAAGGTAAATTAAACTCTGGTGATGCTCACTTAGCAGTTGATTATGAAACAGTTTTAAAACAAGGATTAGTAGGATATGAAAAGAGAGTTTTAAAATTAAAAGATGAATTAGATTTATGTGTTGCAGAAAATATAGATAAATATCATTTTTATAGAGCAGTTTTAATAGTGATTGATGCTGTAAAAACTTATGCAAATCGCTTTAGTAAATTAGCTTTAGAAATGGCTCAAAAAACTGATGGACAAAGAAAAGAAGAATTACTTGAAATATCTCGTATTTGTGCAAAAGTTCCTTATGAACCAGCAGAAACATTTAAAGAAGCAATACAATCTACTTGGTTTATACAGTTAATATTACAGATAGAATCTAATGGACATTCTCTATCTTATGGACGTTTTGATCAGTATTTATATCCTTACTATAAACATGATAAAGATTTAGGATTAATAAATGATGATGAAGTTGTTGAAATATTAGACAATCTGTGGATAAAAACTTTAACTATAAATAAAGTTCGTAGTCAGTCTCATACATTCAGTAGTGCTGGTAGTCCAATGTATCAAAATGTAACTATCGGTGGACAGACTGTAGATAAAAAAGATGCTACAAATGAATTATCATATCTAGTATTAAAATCTGTTGCACAGACTAGACTACCACAGCCTAACCTAACAGTAAGATACCATAGAAATATACCAAAAGCTTTCTTAGATGAAGCTGTAGAAGTTATGAAACTTGGAACAGGTATGCCAGCATTTAACTCTGATGAAGTTATAATACCTTCATTTATAGAAAAAGGAGTTAAAGAAGAAGACGCATATAACTACTCTGCTATAGGATGTGTTGAAACTGCTGTTCCTGGAAAATGGGGCTATAGATGTACAGGTATGTCTTATATGAACTTCCCTAGAATACTTCTTATGGTTATGAATGATGGTGTCGATATGACAAGTGGAAAAAGATTCTTTGAAGGTAGCGGATACTTTAAAGATATGAAATCTTATGAAGAATTAGAACAAGCTATCGAAAAAGCTATGAGATATTTAACTAGAATGAGTGTTATAGTTGAAAATACAATAGATTTAGCTCTTGAAAGAGATGTTCCAGATATACTATGCTCAGCATTAACTCAGGATTGTATAGGTAGAGGTAAAACTCTTAAAGAAGGTGGAGCTATATATGATTTCATATCTGGACTACAGGTTGGTATAGCTAATATGGCAGACAGCTTAGCAGCTATTAAAAAACTTGTATTTGATGAAAAGAAAATATCTCCAGAACAATTATGGAATGCATTATTAGATGATTTTACAAGTGAAGAAAACAAAAAAATTCAGCAAATGTTAATAAATGATGCTCCAAAATATGGAAATGATAATGACTATGTTGATAATTTAGTTGTAGATGTTTATAACATATACATAGATGAAATGAAAAAATATCCTAACACAAGACATGGAAGAGGTCCAATTGGTGGTATAAGATATGCTGGAACATCTTCTATATCTGCAAATGTAGGACAAGGGTTCTCAACTATGGCTACTCCTGATGGTAGAAATGCTAGAACTCCTCTTGCAGAAGGTTGCTCTCCTTCTCATTCAATGGATAAAAAAGGACCAACAGCAGTATTTAAATCAGTTTCAAAATTACCAACACACGAAATAACTGGTGGTGTTTTATTAAATCAAAAAGTAACACCACAATTATTATCAAATGAAGAAAACAAAGAAAAATTAGAAATGTTAATAAAAACATTCTTCAATAGATTAGATGGATATCATGTTCAATACAATGTTGTTTCAAGAGATACGCTTATAGATGCTCAGAAACATCCAGAAAAACATAGAGATTTAATAGTTAGAGTTGCAGGATATAGTGCATTCTTCAATGTATTATCAAAAGCAACACAAGATGATATAATCGGAAGAACTGAACAAACATTATAATTTATATTATTTAGTTTTCTAATATAGACAATATAATTTCATAAAAATTAGTTATATATTAGAATTTTAAATTTATATGAGCTATAATAACTATTATAGTCTTAAGAGAGGAAATATTTAAAATGGAATTTATAGTAGATACAGTTAATTTAGAGGAAATAAAAGATGCTGTTGAGCATATGCCAATAGTTGGGGTAACTAGTAATCCTTCAATAGTTAAAAATACAAACCCTGAAAACTTCTTTGAACATATGAGAAAAATAAGAGAGATAATAGGTATGGATAGAAGTCTTCATGTTCAGGTAATATCTAAAAATAGTGATGAGATGGTAAAAGAAGCTCATAGAATATTAAAAGAAATAGATGATCAGGTATATATAAAAGTTCCTGTTTCATATGAAGGTATTAAAGCTATAAAAGTTTTAAAATCAGAAGGTATAAAAGTTACTGCTACTGCAGTTTATGATTTAATGCAGGCGTATATGGCTTTAGCTGCAAATGCAGACTATATAGCACCTTATGTTAATAGAATAGGAAATCTTGGTGCAGATCCAATGTACTTAATAGATGAACTTTCTAAGAGAATAGAAAAAGATGGATATGATACTAAAATAGTTGCTGCATCATTTAAAGGTGTTCAACAGGTTAGAGATTCATTTAACCACGGTGCACAGGCTATAACAGCTCCTGTAGCAGTATTAAAACAGATATTTGCAAATCCTAGTATAGAAAAAGCAGTAGATGATTTTAATAAAGATTGGTATGCAATGTATGGAGAAAATGTAGGTATTTGTGATTTATAAGAAAGTATAAAAGGTATAGTTTTTAAACTGTACCTTTTTTATTTGTAAAATTAATTGTGTTATTTTATTTTTTCTAATATTGTTTAAAAATTTATTATTATTTATATAAAAAAAGAGATGTATACAGAAAATACTGCAACATCTCTATAATTCTATATTAATCTTATTCCAACTTGATATCTCCATTGATGTTATTATATATAAATAGCATAAAATCAAGATTATTAATATCAGATTCAGCCTTATTATCAATTTTACTTCTGGTTATTCAATTTTTTGCAAGTATATTGCAAGCACAAACTTCATATTATTGAAAACATCTACATAACTTTATATGGTTTATTCTCAAAATTTCTTTTTCCATCCCTATTTTGTTGAAATACATTAACATGTTTAACATTTCCTCTTTCTGCAAGAGATATAGCTTTTTTTACAATTTCAAATGTATTTTTAGGATTCGTCGTCGAAAAAATATTAATGGTTACACCGTCGCTTAATTCTCTTATCTCTTCAACAATAGTATTAACAAGTTCTTTAGAATAAACTCTCTCACCAAGTCTTAAAAAATCTCTTTTCACCGAAATAGTCATATTGGTTTTGAAATTGGAAGGTATTTGGTTGTAAGAGATAGGATAAGTGTCTTGTATTATTAAATTAATATCTTTAGAATTAGGATTTGTTTCATTCATTTTTCTTTCAACATTAATCTTGTATTCTTTATGTGGAAAAGCACTTTCTTCAAAAGGATATTCTTCAAAGGTGTCTCTAAGAATCAACTTATATTGAGTATATATTGGCACTAAGATTAAGTTGCATTTTTCATATCCTAATATCTTTGAACACAACCAATACCACCAATATGGTTTATTGTGATAAATGTTCCCTTTATTATAAATTTTATCTTTATTTGATTTTCTAATGACATGAAATAAAATATATACTGCAATTAGACATCCCATAGTCCAATTTCCAGAAATCATTAAATAATAATATTTTGCATTTTCTATTGTAGGTCTCACATCACCCAAAAGCATTTTAATTATTCCAGCTAAATTAACAATCGTTGGAGCTATTAAACAAATAATTAGAGATAATATTTGAATTAATTCTCTTGCTGAATCTAATATAAAGTTCTTTATATATTTTTTTACTATCAACTTCCATCCACATCCTTCCAGAAAATAGTATTTATTAATCTGACTTGTAATGTATCATTTATTTCCCATATTCTGATGGCTTCATATCCTACTATTATATGATAAAATTTAACATCGTCCTTTGAATCTTTGCTAATTTTCTTCCAATTTTTTAAATCTATGCATGAAAAATTAGGTATTGCTTCAGGATGAGTATGCCACTCGCCTATATACCTTAAAGTTTCATCACTTTTTTTATAAAGATTTTCAAACAATTCTATATGCTTTTTATCTTTTCTTATAAATCTGTTGTGTTTCCTTTCATCTTTAGGCATTGGAAAAGTTATATGATTAATTATTATATTTTCATTAGATTTATTTTCTTTTCCTATTAAAATCCCACCAGCTTCCTTTGAGAAAAAGCCTTTTTGTATGTATTCAAATAAAATATGTGTTATGTTGTGACATACTTTGATTTTTCTCTTATTTACAATAATCGCAATATCATTGCTCACCCCTATATATCATCCTTTCCTAAATCACATAATGACACTTCTAGATATTTTCCTTTTTGATTTATATATCTATCCGAAACGGAAAAACCTGCCTTAGTAAGATAGTAATCATCTCCCTTTTTAGAAGCAATAATATTATTGCTTACCCTTCCATCTATCTCTCGCTTAAATAAATCCATGAACAAAATCGAACTTTCAACTGATAATGTTGAACCATAAGGTATGAATGTGCCATTACATCCAGAATATGTTTTAGAAAAAGATTGTCCGTTTTTAACATATGAGGATAAGTCTATTATTCCGTCATTATTGATTCTAAAAATATCTTGATAATCATTTCCGTCTTTAATATTAATTCTCGCAACATGGCAACCAATATCTAAAGGTTCATTCCATATGTAAAATACTGTTTTCAAAATTTTATTTTCTAATAGATATTTGTTCAACCATATATTTATCGTATGGTTCCCAGTGGCAGATACAATGTAATCAAAATCATCAAAATTTAAATTACAATCAATTATTGCATCTTCTATTTTTTCTGAAATTGCTTTTGCATTTATTTCTGGCAATGTATTCTTTGCATAGTTAACTAAAGATACTGCCTTATAAGCATAAGTTGATTCTGTTCCAAGAAAATGCCTGAATATATTTTCTGGTTTTAATATATCGTTATCAACAAGTGTAATATTTTTACATCCCGATTTAATTAAATCATGAAATACATAACCACCAATAGAGCCACACCCAATCAATAAAATAGATTTATTAACAACCTCTTTTGGTAAAAAAGAAGTTCTACTAGATAAATAATCTACATCTAGTCTGTGAATTGAAAGGGGGATTATTCTGTTAAAAGATACAAGTTGAACCTTATCTTTTGTTAAAAATTTTGGATTTTCAACCATAAATCCGCAAGTATTTACCGTATCATCATCTTGTTTTATTTCAAAAATAAACATTAATTTACTACTGCATTTACCTTTCAATTTATTGAAACACTCAACGTCTATGAAGCTCAACAATTTATTTAAGAAATCGTCAAGTTTATAATCAAAAATATTAGGAGGATATATATCCTCAAGTGCATTAATATAAAGGTATATGCCGTTTTTTTGTGTACCTTTTTTCCCCCAAGTATCAAAATCTTTTTGATTGTTAGAAGCAAAATATTTTACATCATTTTTTCTTTTTATATACGCTGCAAACGACTCATTCTTTCTTTTTTTACTTTTCGATGCTATTTCACAAAACTTTATATTTGTATCTTTCTTCTCAGTTGGAAGTGAAACATGAGCAATCAATATATCCCTGAGCAATGCAAAATATGAATCAAATTCCTTTATAAAATCTTTTTGATTTTTACCTGAAATTCCATCTTCAATTAACTCTTTCGCCTTTAAAATACATTGCTCAAAAAGCCCTTCAAATTCCGGATAAATTATTGTTCCTTCTAAATCAAATAGACATAATTTCCCTTTTTTATCTATATGAGGTATAAACGGCAATTCGTCAATCAAATAGAAATCAAACAAATTTAATTCCCAGTCATCAGGGATACCTATTACAATAGGTATCCACTTCTTCAATACATCAAGTTTGCATCTAATAATCCAAGCATAACTTTGTCCATTAAATATTTCATTTTGCCTAACATCTGATTCAGAAATATGCTTATTATCCAATACAGCATTGTTAATATCAGTGTAGTTAATCATTAATTACTCCATTCCAGAAGCACTAGAAGATGGAATATAATCAAATTGTTTTTTAGCTGAATTCTTTGCTTCAGGTATTTCAAAATCATCTCCAAAAATTTTATTTAATTTCTTATATTGTTCTAGTTCATCCGCTTCATCTCTGACTTCTACTAGATCTTTTTTTAGTTTTTCAATTTTATCTTTAAAATCTGTCATCTGAGCATCACTCATTTTTTCAAAAATATCATTACCAAGTTTAAACTTTAAAAAGTAAGGTAACGATAAAGACATCCTATACATATCTCTACCAGAATCATTTGTATTAATATAACTAAACTTATTAATTATTGTGTCGACAACATCAATTAAAGATCTCAAGTCATCCTCTTCAAAATAATTAAAATTATCAGCAGCAATCAATGTGATTCCTATACTTGGTGGATTAGCATGACCAGTATTTGAAAATTTTCTATTTTTCCATTTCTTTAAATATCTTACAACTCTTCTAAATTGATTTCTTTTTTCTCCAATCTCCACACTATCGTTTATATAGTCAACTAATCCTTTAGGATCTGCCACTTCCCATTCTTGTAAGTCTTTATTTTTTCCTTTAGCTATATACAATTGACTATTTTCATCATCTTTATCAGCATAAATATAAGTAACTAAATCAACATGAAATTTGGCTTCTCCATCTTTTTTGTAAGTAACTGTAACACACGGTTTCTTAATTTCAGCACCGTAGTCTGTATGATTTTTTAGAATTTCACAAATTTTTTCTTTTAGTTCAATCGGATCATAATTATCCTTGTTTGTAGAAAATCTTAAAGCTACATCAATGTCATATTCGCTGTCATCTTCAGGTTCGATACCTGTACACATTGCATAACTACCTTGATTTAGTTCCTTAAATGAAGGTAAAGTATTGTTATTCCTCAGTTTACTAAGTAATATATCTCTCTTATCACTTAATTCTTTTTTTACTTCAAAATCTGCTCTGATTTTATCGTTGAATTTTTTTAATTCAGATTGTACGCTCATTTTTATATTACTCCTTACATCTTTCTTATTGATGATTCTATATATTCTCTTTCTTCATTTGATAAACCATACTTATCAAATAACTGTTTATCTATTTCATCGATAGTATTTTCCCAATCAATATCAGACTGATTAGTAAAGTCTTGCATTGGCACGAATTTATATACAATTTGGTAAATATTTTGAGATGATTTTAGAATGCCAACCATAAATCTTAAAAATTTAGTTAATAAATATTTAGATAGATTAATAGCCTCTTGTTCTGTTGAAAAATCTCCAATAGGAATTAAAGAATCTGTGCAAACGGAACGATTAGAACCAATATATGGCTTTCCTAATATTGCAACTTCTTCTCTCTCACCTAAAATACCAGCAGCACCGTTAGCCTTAGACATAAACACTTTATATCTGTTAGCTAGTTCTTTATTCTTTGTGATTTCTTCTTCTTTTATGTATCTTATCCTCTCATAAGAACACCTTACCGAATATGAACCATCAAAATATGTTTCAGAAGTCTTGCTAGTAGCCTCCTTACCTGTAATACCAAAAGCATTTCTTCCTTTTGTAATTGTCATCAATGTATTAAAACCTGCATGATTTCTGACTTTATTCAGTATGGATACCATAGAATTCATAGATATTATTTGTTCCATATTTTCTTCAAATAATGGTCTATATGCACTATTTTCTTCTTTATCATGAATAAATTCAGTATTTCCAGTATATTGTTTTTCAAATAAAAAATAATTTACTGATCCTAGTTCTGTTCCTTCAAAAACAGATGCACCATTAGCCATCGTTTTTATTTTTTTAAAATGATTGTTTCTCTTCGCATATTCTCTTAACTTAGGAAAAGAATTGTCTTGTGCATCTGCAGTGAACCACTTTGATGGAGTTATTAATGTTGCATACTCATCTGTAATATCCATTGATAATTTTATATAGTTCGGAAAAAGTTGTTTTCCTAATGATTTATTTCCTTTAGATTTACTAATAATTTCTTGATACGGTGGATTCCCAACTATCGCTCCAAATCTCACTTTCCTATCACCTACCTTTATCTCATCTTTTAAAGTAATTTCACTAAATGTTTTATATTGTTTAAGCAAGTTATTAATTTTTGTGCTGTCTACTTCTCCATTTTCATCTTTTACTTCAATCAAATCATATGCATTAAACCCACTAGCTATATTATCTACATTCAAATTCAATATTTCATAAAATCTTCTTGTAAATTCATAAGCTATAGATGATGTCGGAATAGAGTAAATAATATCCTTTACATCTTCATGAAAATATCCTAGCTCAGATGTAAATCTTTTATATAGAGATACAGCGTATTCTCCTGATTTACTAGCTATATCAAGTAGCCGCTCTTGCTTATCTACTATTTTTCTTAAGCCTTCTTCGGGTAACATAGCTATCATCTCATCACACAATTTTGATGGAGTAATAACTTCAGATTCTGACATTCGATTAAATCTTTTAATTGAGGTCATCGCTCTATCAAGAGGTGCAACACTTTCATCTGATGCAAGCCTAGAGATATTTTGAATTTTATAATCCAAACTGCTTCTCTTAAACGGATCCATCCTATCACCAATCTTTTGCAATACACCTTTGTCCAAATGTAGGTTTTTTGCAATTCTTTGGTTATCATATTTTTCAAGTGTATTCAAAATATCATCTAAGGAAGATACCTTATCCTTTGTTAAGAAAGAATAAAAAAGTAGTCTTTGATAGTATGTCTTAATTTGACTTTCTAGTTTTTTAACCTCATCATCTGTTTTTGTTTCAGTATAATCTTCAGTTGGTGTATACTTTTTATCACCACTATCTTTTTTATCATCTTTTGGATCTTCTATATCCAATTCTTCACCATCACCTTGATTTGGATCTATGGTTAATCCTTGCTTTGAATTAAATTCGGCTTGAGCTTCTATAACCTTTCGTATATCAGTATCATTTAAAAGAGCTAAATCTACTGGTATATCAACTACCTCATCTGATACGCTTCTTTGATTATTGTACTCACTAACTGCCTCTAAAATATTCGTAGCATCTACCTGTCTTATTTTGTTATGATTCATCATAATAATCGGAGAAATACGAAGTTCCTCTACAATTCTTTCTTTTAGCTTACTGTTTCCATTTTCTTCCGTGTTTACATTGTAAATAAGAGACTTTTGCTCCTGCATTCTAAACAATCTGTTTGGATCAAAGTCAACGAGCAAAGTCTGTGGTTTCAAATTCTCTTTGATAAATCCTTTTTCACTAGATAAGGTTCTAACATATTGATTTTGCAGTCTAAAAATAGATTGGTCGTATTCTTGAGGGGAAGCTGTGTCTTTAAAATAAAGCATGGTATCCCACTGTTCTACAGTAGAGCCTGTTAGCATTCGATTTACCGTTAGTGTTAATGTTTTTTGATTTTGTTCTTCACACTCTTTAATTTTTCTCTTAATATCATCAGGCTTACTATATTCTCTTCTAGCTTCAACACCCGAAATATTTATAATTTCATATTCGTCCAAGTTCTTAAATGTATCTTTACTTGTACTAATAAGCTCTTCCATTGCATCACAAGAAGCACAATAAGGTAAAACCATAACCATATGTCTACACATTTTACCTTCTTTAATTTTGTCATAGTCTAAGAAGCCTAATAGTTCTTCATCTTCTTTACTTCCATCAATTACCTTAAGTAAATCAAGAATTTCAGGCTCATTTATAAATTTCTTGTGTCCTTGATTAATCGCATCTTTTTTTATAGAAATCGGTTCAAGTAATTTTGAAAAAGCAAAGTTAACTCCACTTTTTCTCAAAGCTTCCATTTTTTCACGAGAAGATTTGTTTGGATTAAATGCAAATCGAACCATTTGAGGAAAACCATAATATGGATTGTCCCATTCATTCACATCATCATTATTAAGATATTTCCTATCCCACTCTTCTTGCTCCTTCACAATATCTGAAAACTGAACAAAAGAGATAATATCCTCTTTTTCAAATTCACTCCCCATCAAAATACGATAGGGCGTTCCTGATAGATGCAATCTAATTTTTGCATTTATTTTTTTTATTTCAACATCTGCTTCAACTAAATCTATATTTTCATCTTCAAGTTTACTGATATTCTTTTCATCTGATTTATCATAACCCGCGTTCTTTAAAATCTTTCCAAAAGTTTCTGCTCTTGCTCCAAAATGCGTTTCATCAACAATAAGAAGGTCAATTTGTTCTCCAAAAAGCTCCTTATGTTTGTCTTTAATGCTATCCCCTTGAAGATCTTGAAGAGTTAGAAATATAACTACTTTCTTTCCTTCTAAATGTTTTTCAGAAATCATATTCTCATTAGCTAATAAATCAGATGATTCTAAGAATACATACTCGAAAAAGTTCCCTGCACTTTCAACTGTCTTTTTCCATTCATCTTTAACATCTGCCTTAGCTGATACAACTAGGACAGTTTTAGCATTCATTTCTAAAGCACAGCAAAGTGATGTAAATGACTTTCCAAAACGCATAACTGCATACATTAGTAAATTTTTTCGTCCATTTTTAACAGCCTTAATAAAGCTATCTACAACAGCTTCTTGATTTGGTCTTAAATCCCAATTTCCTCCCCTCTCGTAATGATATGTTTGGGGTAGTCTATTATTAGAACTATAGTATTCATACTTACTTGAATTAGCTTGATAATTTTTCTTTATATCTTCAATTGCATTATCAATATCTTCTATTTCTGTTTCTTTAAAAAATTCTCTACTGTAATAAATGCCATCTTCTAAATCACCTTGTTTTAATCTTTCTTTGTTTAAATCATTCTCAAGATATTGATGAATTGCATAGTCTCTAAAATAAGTTTCTTCATCAATTATTGCTTTATTTTCATATTGCTTCTCTAATTCTGGAAAAAATTCTTTCCATTCGTTTAATCTTTTTGATACTGGCCTGTATGTATCGCCAACCTTTAGATAATTTGGTACTGTATTTGTCGTAAAGGCGTAGATATGAGGGTCTACACGACCAATAATAATCCTATCCAGTATATCTATAGCTTTAATCTTATTTTCTTTCATTTTCATCATCCTCTTTATTTAGCAAGTCTTGGAAAGTAATGTTTTTTCTTGCACGCCAATCTTTTATAATACATAACGTATTTTCTTCTTTCTTCATAAAATCAAATAGTGTCATCTGTTCATTTGGTTCAGTCGGTTCTCTATATGGAATAGTATATGTTAGACCATCCATCTGCCATAGATTCCACGAGATTATCTTGGCTATCCTTAAAAGCTCTTTCTCTTCCGGTTCCCTTTTAAGTCTTTCTTGCATATAGTCACAATACGAAATGAGTAAATTTTCTCTCGCTATAAGCAGGCTGTCCCCTTGAAACTCAAAACCATAAACACTTTGAAATGCTCTTTCTGACCATTTAAACCATTCATCTTCACTAATAGCATTTTCATTTACTACTCTCATTTTCCTATCTAAAATACCAATTCGTTCATATAAATCTATAGGCTTGCCCGTTACAGTATCATATCTACTCACTAAATAAGGTGCTTCTCCACAAGTGATTTCAAGTCTTCTTTCATCAACATATTTTTGCCAAGTTTTGTTCTTTTTATGTGGAAATTCTATTTTATCTGTTGTTGCAATCCATGACTTTCCATTTTCTACATTAAAAACAGAAGTTTTTTCAAACCATGCATCATCAACCAAATTATTTTGAGCATTACAAACCCAGCTAGGTGTAAACACCTCTGCTTTTTCCTTTGTTCTATTTCCTTGATTTTCTTTAGTCTTTAGTATTCTAGGTTGAATAACATTTGAATTATCACCAGTAATAAGAGTAAAAAGAATAGGATAATGAGAATAGTACTCTTTACCTAGTATCTCATAGTCATCGGTTCCCCAGATAATATTTCTATTCGTAGTCCTATCAATAAGGAGAGTTTCTAGAACTTTTTTGCTCCATTTCCCCTCATCTACATCAATCGTAAATGCCATTTATTTATCTTCCTCTATATCTTTTTCAATACAAATCAACTCTCCCACATCTGCATCTAATTCTTCACAAATTTTCCCAATTACAGAAAGAGATACCGCATCACCTCTAACCATCTTTGATATCGTTGTTGGTGATATTCCTGTTTCATCAATTAAATCCTTCTTCTTCATATTCTTATCTATCAACAACTTCCATAATCCATTGTAGTTAAATTTCATTTTTATTTCTCCTTATTCCATAAAAATGGATTTTTTATACATTATATTATAACACATACTATATATAGTTGCAAAAGTTAAATTTGATACAAAAAAATAATCAGTGCAGCCCAAAGACCACACCGATCATATATTTATCTCTCAATTTCTTTTATTGATTTCTTCCTTACTTTAGATTTTTTCTTATCTTTCACCCGATGCATCTTAAGCGTACCGATTACTGATTCTTTTTTCTCCCCTTTATTTCTACCAAGATAGATACTCATCCATGTTATTTTTCAAATGTTATAGTTCATCATACTGTACTGCTAATGAATTATGTTTCTTAGCAATCTCCTCTTGTCTAACTTGCAACTTCTTGATATGCTCATTTAACTTTCGAAAAAGGGTTTTACCGGATTTTTTATTCAATCCTTCCAATACAGTATCTTTCAAATATAGAAACTGTTTCAAAAAAATATCTATCTCCTCATAGGATTTCTGATAGGCTTCTACATCTTTTCTGTTCATAATCATATAAATTTTATCATTCGGATTTTTGTGATAGCCTTCATAATGTTCTCTTTTACTTCCATGAAAGTCTATCAAATTCTTGTTTTAATTCATTTTTTTGAAATGATATTTTGGGGATTCCTTTTCCCAATGCTTCCATAGAGTTAAAGCCTTTATCTCTTATTTTTAATATAATTTTAGCTACTACTTGTATGTTGGTATGCACTCCCCCAATCCTGATTTTTATATTTGGTTTTATCTACCAAAGCTCTTATTTCTCATATTTTTCCTCCTTTCTTCTGTATTTAGACTTACGATATATATTAGTATAATAATTTTTATAACTAATATTAATAGTTATTTATAATTTTTATCAATATTTCTATTTATTTTTAGTATACGATTTTATATAATAAGAAATAATAAATACAGGAGATTATAATATGAACAATAAAATTGTATCGGAACGATTGAAATATCTTCATTCTATAAATAAAAAACACAGAAAGAATTTGCTGAATTTTTGGTAATACCTCAACTGTCTATGTCCGCATACGAAAACGGAAATAATAATCCCACAATAGATGCATTGATAGATATTGCCGATAAGTACAATGTAACTTTAGATTGGCTTGCCGGAAAAAGCGATTATGCTTTCGATCTTTCAAGTATAAGAGATTTTGTGCTTTTTATGTATGAATTAGCAATGAAAAAAGAAATAGAGTTTGAAATTATTGTGGAAAATAAGTTTCCTAATAATGATATTGAAACAGAAGAAAATAAATGGAATGCAAAAATTATATTCTATGGCAATGACAAGGAATATCCTTTTAATAGTGATGTGTGTAATATCTTAAGAGAGCTATCTGATAATTTGTTTGACTTGGAGTCTTTCTCTATTACAAAAGAACAATTTGATTCCATGAAAAATAAATCTATCGAATACTATTCATTACCACTTACACAGAAAGAGTTTGAAGAACTTTCAATAGATGAGATTCTAAAAAAGAGAATTGAATACCTGAAAGAAAATAATTTGCTATAAAAAGAAATGCTATAGGAACCACCTATAGCATTTCTAAATACAAAAAAATCACCCAAAGAATTCTTCTTCAGGTGACCAATTTCTAAAATTTGCAAGCATAGCAGTTTCAAAATGACTATTTATAAGTCTTTAGAGCCTGTTTTTAACTATTCCCACTCGATTGTTCCTGGTGGTTTAGAAGTGATATCGTAAACTACTCTGTTTGCTCCATCAACTTCATTAACTATTCTATTTGATATTTTTTCTAATACATCATATGGCATTTTGTACCAGTCAGAAGTCATACCATCAGAAGAAGTAACTGCTCTTATACCTACTAGGTAAGCATATGTTCTTTCATCTCCCATAACACCAACTGTTTTAACATCTGGAAGTGTAGCAAATGCCTGCCATATTTCTTTGTATAATCCAGCTTTCTTTAATTCTTCCATATATATTGCATCGGCTTCTCTTAATATGTCACATTTTTCTTTTGTAACTTCACCGATAACTCTTATTCCAAGACCTGGTCCTGGGAATGGATGTCTGTATATTAAATCTTCATCTATTCCAAGTTCTAAACCTATTTTTCTAACTTCATCTTTAAATAATTCTCTTAATGGTTCTATTATTTCCTGGAAATCAACATCTTCTGGAAGACCACCAACATTATGGTGAGATTTTATAGTAGCTGCACCATTTCCGTGTCCACTTTCTATAACGTCAGCATATATTGTTCCCTGTACTAAGAAGTCCATTTTTCCTAATTTATCAGATTCTTCTTCAAATACTCTTATAAATTCTTCACCTATTATTTTTCTTTTTCTTTCTGGTTCTGTTACACCTTTAAGTTTAGATAAGAATCTATCTTCAGCGTTAACTCTTATTAGGTTCATATCGAATTTATCTTTGAATATTCTTTCTACATCGTCACCTTCATCTTTTCTAAGTAGACCATGGTCAACGAATACACAAGTTAAGTTGTCACCTATAGCTCTGTGCATTAATACTGCTGCAACTGATGAGTCAACTCCACCACTTAATCCACAAAGAGCTTTTTTATCTCCAACTTTTTCTTTTATTTCTCTTATTTTATCTTCTATGAATGAATCTGTTGTCCAGTCACCTTTTACTTTACAAACATTGTATAGGAAGTTTCTTAATATTTTATCCCCTTCTAAACAATGTTCAACTTCTGGATGGAACTGAACTCCATATATATTTCTTTCTGTATTCTGCATTGCAGCTATTGGGCATACATCAGTATTTGCTATTATTTCAAATCCTTCAGGAAGTTCAGATATATAATCTGTATGACTCATCCAAACTGAGTTTGTTGTCATTCCTTCGAATAAAACTGATTTTCCGTAATTTATTTCAGTTTTTCCGTACTCTTTCTGCTGTTTTCCACCTTTTTCAACTTTTCCACCTAAAAGATGAGCTATTAACTGATCTCCATAGCATATACCTAATACTGGTACACCTAATTCAAATATTTCAGTTGATATAGTTGGTGAATCAGGAAGATATGCACTGTTAGGTCCGCCTGTAAATATTATTCCTGATGGGTTTTTAGCTTTGATTTTTTCGATATCAGTTGTGCATGGAAGTATTTCACAATATACATTGTTATCTCTTACTCTTCTAGCTATCAGCTGATTATACTGACCACCAAAGTCTATGACTAGCACTAATTCATGTTTCATCATTTTTCTCTCCTTATGTTATTTATTTTTTGAATAATTAAAACTATTATAATATATTTATTATACTTTAAATCAGCGACAAATAAAAGATTTATCATTAAATTGTCAAATTTATACTCTTATTATTTTATAAATTTTTAAAATAAAAAAAGGAAATCGATTTATGACAATTCCCTCTTTTTATTTTATGATTTATATTTAATTTATATCTGAATTCACTGCTTTTTTTAGAATCATAAAGAATGTTATCATACTTATAAATATAATTATATGAGCTATTCCAGAAAATCCTGCTATAGATGCATTTATAACTGAAGTAACTACAACTTGTTTTACTTCTACAATTCCCCTTACTAAAAGCATAATTACAGTCATAATGATTCCAACATTATATAGTATATAAAAATTATTTATTCTACTATCTTTTGATATTCTAAATTCTTTTTCTAATATTGTAACTATTAGGAAAAAAATCATTCCAAGTACAAATAAATGTACATGAAGTTTTCCAAGAGATGTTACTCCATTAAAATTATTATATTTTGTAAATTCTCTAAAGAATACACCACTTATCATCGCTAAAATCATATAGAAAAATGATGTATTTACAAAACGTCTTTCCATAAAATTATCCTCCACTTAAATTTATACTAATTATATCTATTCCCTTTATTAGTATACCCATTAAAATGGAGGATAAACAATTTTTATTTTATATTATAATATTTTAAATTTAAATATTTTTATCTAAATTTTAATTTTACTTGTAAATCAATTTAGATTTTATTACATCATTCCAGGCATTCCTGCTGCCATTGGATCTGATTCTTTTTCTGGTATATCTGCAACTGCTGCTTCAGTAGTTAAGAACACACCTGCTATTGATGCTGCATTTTGTAGAGCTGTTCTACTTACTTTTGTAGGGTCTACTATTCCAGCATCTATCATATTTACATATTTTTCGTTTAAAGCATCAAATCCTACATGTAAATCTGCATCCATAACATTTCTAACTATAACTGCACCTTCAAGACCTGCATTTATAGATATTTGTCTTAATGGTTCTTCTAATGCTTTTTTGATTATACTTGCTCCTAATTTTTCTTCTCCTTCAAGAGAATTAACTAGTTCTTCTACTGCTGGTATTACGCTTACTAATGCTGTACCACCACCAGCTACTATTCCTTCTTCTACAGCAGCTTTTGTTGCATTTAAAGCATCTTCTATTCTTAATTTCTTTTCTTTCATTTCTACTTCTGTTGCAGCACCAACTCTAACAACTGCAACTCCACCAGCAAGTTTTGCTAATCTTTCTTGTAATTTTTCTCTATCAAAATCTGAAGTAGTTTGATCTATCATAAATCTTAATTGATTTATTCTTTCATCTATTGCTTCTTTATTTCCTGCTCCTCCTACTATTGTAGTGGCATCTTTTGTTACTTTAACTGATGATGCATTACCTAGCATATAAAGTTCTGTATCTTTTAAATCATATCCTAATTCATCAGATATTACTTGAGCACCTGTTAAAGTAGCTATATCTCCTAGCATTTCTTTTCTTCTATCTCCAAATCCAGGAGCTTTAACTGCAACTACATCAAATGTTCCTCTTAATTTATTTACTACTAATGTAGATAATGCTTCTCCTTCTACATCTTCAGCTATTATTAATAATTTTCTTCCTTGCTGAACTATCTGTTCAAGTATTGGTAAGATATCTTGTATATTAGATATTTTTTTGTCTGTAACTAATATATAAGGGTTATCTAAAACAGCTTCCATTTTATCTACATCTGTTACCATATATGCAGAAACAAAACCTCTATCAAATTGCATACCTTCTACTGCATCTAGTTCTGTATGCATTGTTTTTGATTCTTCAACAGTTATAACTCCATCTTTTCCAACGATTTCCATAGCTTCTGCTATTAATTTACCAACTTCTTCATCTCCAGATGAAACTGATGCAACCTGAGATATTTCTTCTTTAGTAGATATATCTTTTGAATGTTTTTTTAATTCTTCAACTGCAACTTCTACAGCTTTTTGTATTCCTTTTCTTAAAAGAACAGGATTTGAACCAGCTGTTACATTTTTTAAACCTTCTCTTATTATAGCTTGTGCTAATACTGTTGCTGTTGTAGTACCATCACCTGCTATATCATTTGTTTTTACAGCAACTTCTTTTACTAACTGAGCACCCATATTTTCAAATCTATCTTCAAGTTCTATTTCTTTTGCTATTGTTACACCGTCATTAGTTATAAGTGGAGTACCAAATTTTTTATCAAGTATTACATTTCTTCCTTTTGGTCCCATTGTAACTTTTACTGTATCTGCTAATTTATTTACACCTGCTGCTAATGCTTTTCTTGTATCTTCTGAGAATTTTATTTCTTTTGCCATTTTAAATTCCTCCCAACATAAAAATTAGTCAAAACTAATTATTAAATTAAATTTAAATCTATCTATGTTACCAATTTATATTTATTTGAACCAACTATTCTAAAAGCAAGAGTATTTGGCTCACTAATAATCTATATTTTTATTTATTCTAATACTGCTAATACATCAGACTGTTTAATTATTATATAGTCTTCTCCTTCTATTTTAACTTCTGTTCCTGCATATTTAGAATATATAACTTTATCTCCTTTAGATAATTCCATTTTCACGTCTTTTCCGTCTACCACTCCACCTGGTCCAACTTCTATTACTTCAGCTATTTGAGGCTGTTCTTTTGCAGCCCCTGCAAGTATTATTCCGCTTGCAGTTTTTTCTTCTGCTTCAGCTCTTTTTATAACTACTCTGTCTGCTAATGGTCTTATTTTCATTTTATTAGCGCCTCCTATTATATGTAAAAAATTATTGTTGAATTTATTTAGCACTCTATTAGTATGAGTGCTAACAATTATTATAATATACCTTTTATTTTCATTTTTCAATAGTTTATATATATTTTTTTATTTATAAATTTTTTGTTTTTTTATATAGATATATAATATCTTATTTACCTATTCCAAGCTCTCTTGCATAATAGAATAAATATTGTTGTGCATACCCTGCCATATCTCCAAATTTATCTATTGCAAATTTTCTTATTTTAGGAAGACTCATATCTTCATCAACATAAAATTCTTGCATAACTCTTTTTACCCACACATCGACTGGAAAAGTATCTATTTTCTGCATTCCAAATAATGCTATACAATCGCACACTTTTGGTCCTACTCCATTAAATTTTTTCAGCTCTTTACAACATTCTTCAGTACTTATATTTCTATATTCTTTTACATCTATTCCAGATTCTACAATAGATTCACAAGTACTTTTTATATATTTATCTCTAAATCCTGTTTTGCATTCTCTTATTTCTTCTTGTGTAGCTTTATTTAATTCTTCCGGTGTTGGAAATGCATAGTATTTTTTACCTCTATATTCTCCTATATATTTCCCATATTTTTCAGATAAATTTTCTATAGCTCTTTGTATCATAGGTATTCTATTGTTTGAAGATATTATAAATGATATTAACATCTCCCAACTATCTTGTCTTAATATTCTTATACCCCAGCCAAAGTCTACTGCTTTATCTAAATACTCATCAAATTCTTTTAGATTACTTTTTATTTGTTTGTAGTCTGTATCCATATCAAAGTAGTCTTTCCATATTTCTTCATAGTCTTTTTTATTTGTATTATCTATATATATTTTCTTATCTTCTCTTTTTACATTTATTACCTTTCCCATAGCAACCCCTGTATAAGAGTTATCATCTTCTAATTTCCATCTAAAACATTGACCACATTCAAATATATGTTTAGGATCGAAATCTTCAACATCTTCTAATATAATTCCATTTTTATTTTCTATTATTTTCATTTTCTACCTCATCTTCATATATTTATTGTTATTTTATTATATAATACCCCATTAATTAGATATTAGAAAGAAAAATCCACTTTATTTTTAAATAT
Organism: Peptacetobacter sp.; assembly: GCF_029264495.1. GTDB lineage: Bacteria > Bacillota > Clostridia > Peptostreptococcales > Peptostreptococcaceae > Peptacetobacter. The sequence continues at coordinate 4,677 of NZ_JARIBH010000062.1, read as the reverse complement.
CTATTATCTCACTATGTTATAATTAATTGATTATAATTAATTCAAATTCTAATTTTAACTATTTAGAGGGGGGTGGTTATTTTGTTAGAAGAATTAAAAACTTTTATTGCTGTTGTTGAGATTAAAAATTTTACAAAAGCTGCTGAATTTTTAAGTTTATCTCAACCTAGTGTTAGTGTACATGTAAAGAATCTTGAAAATTATTTTGGAGAAAAGCTAATTGATAGGTCTATTAGGCAAAAAACTATAAAAATAACTGAACAGGGAAATTTATTGTATAAAAGGGCTAAAGAGATTGTTTCAATAGTAGAATCTGCTAAATTAGAAGTGAAATTAGACGAAAAAAATATTTATGGAAATATAAAGATTGCTGCTGTTCCTTCAGCTGCAAATTATATACTTCCAAAAGTTATTTCTTCATTTTCTAAAAAATATCCTGATGTAGAGATCGAATTGTATATAAAAGATTTCGATTCTATTTCAGAGGATTTATTGAAGTTAAATTATGATATTGGTGTTATAGATAGAAAAATTATATCTGATGATTTTTCTCAGTTTGAATTTTTTAAAGAGAGTATGAAACTTGTATTTCCTTATAATTATCAAAACTATATATCTAATATACATTCTTATGATAATTTAAGTGGTAAAACTTGGATTATGAGAGAAAAAGGTTCTGGTACAAGATTTTTAACCGAATATTTCTTAAATAAAAAACAAATTGTTCCAAGTTCAATTTCTATTATGGGCAGCAGTTTAGCTGTTAAAGAAGCTGTTAAAAATGGTCTTGGAATTTCAATATTATCAAATTCAGTATGTAAATATTTTGAAGATAGTAAGGAAATTTTTTCTATGGATATAGATAGCGAATTTTCTAGAAGTTTTTATGCTATTTGTCAAAAATCTTTTAAACCTAAAAAAGCTATCGAATTATTTTTAAATGAATTAAAAATAGCTCAATCTATAGTTTAGATATTAGATTATATATTTTTATAATTATATTTTTTGATTTATGAAAAACTAAGTATAATTAAAAATCGCTCCAAATGAATTAATCATAAGGAGCGATTTTTTAATTCTTATGCAAAAATCAAATATAATTTATTTGACTTCTTTGTTCAATTTTTCATCTTCTTTATTTTGCTTTTCATAATCAGCTACTACTTTTGCATATTTTAAAGATGTAAACATTAATATAGCTACAGTCAAAAATGCTACTGCACTTATTTTTGTTTCTTTTACTTTATATAAAAATAGCATTACACATAATATAACTCCCCAAAATATAGCAGTTACTTGATGTCTATATTTATATATTTTATTCATAAAATTACATTCCTAATTCTTTGAACTGTCTGCTTCCTGGTTTTACTAAAGCTTCTTTTCCTTCTTTACAAAGAGGGCATTCATCAGCTTCAAATACCTGTATATCTAATTTTATTGCACTGTATATTGGCATTCCTATATCTTCACTAGTTCTGTCTGCTATACAAGCAACACCTACTACTTCCCCACCTAATTCTTCAAGAACTCTTTTTGTTTCTTTAGTTGATTTACCAGTTGTAACAACATCTTCTGCTATTATTATTTTAGCCCCTGGTTTAACTTCGAATCCTCTTCTAAGTTCCATAGTATTATCTTTTCTTTCAGTGAATACTGCTTCTTTTCCAAGCTGTCTTCCTAATTCATAAGAAACAACAACTCCACCCATAGCTGGTCCAACTACTAGGTCTATATCAAGGTCTTTTATTTGTTCTACAACTGTGCTTAATACCTGTTCTGCATATTCTGGGAATCTTAAAACTTTTGCACACTGTATATATCTATTACTGTGTTTTCCTGATGATAAAAGGAAATGTCCTTCTAATAACGCATCACTTTTTTTAAGTATTTCTATTACATCTACATTGCTCATATTTTTTCCTCCAAAATTTTGTTTTATTTTTAGTCTTTTTATTAATTATATATATTATACTATATTTTTATTATATTATCCCTCTTATTTCATCAAGAGATTTTATTCCCTCTTTATCCATAAAATCATTAAGATCTTTTATTATTTTAGTTCCTATTTCTGGATCCATAAAGTTTGCAGTTCCTACTTGCACTAAAGCAGCTCCTGCCATTATAAATTCTATTACATCTTCTGCTGTTGATATTCCACCCATTCCTATTACAGGTATATTTACAGCTTGGCTTACTTCATATACCATTCTTAATGCTATTGGTTTTATAGCTGGTCCTGAAAGTCCTGCTGTTACATTTTCAAAAACTGGTTTTCTTCTTTTTATGTCTATTGCAAGTGCTTTAAAAGTATTTACTAAAGATACACCATCTGCACCTTCTTCTTCACATACCTTTGCCATACCAACTATATCTTCTGCATTAGGAGATAATTTGATAACTAGAGGATGTTTACAAACTTTTCTAACTGCTCTTACAACTTCTCTAGCAACTTCATTTTTTATTCCGAAAGCCATTCCTCCAGCTTTTACATTAGGGCATGATATATTCAGTTCTACTATATCTATATCTTGATCATTTAAAAGTTCTACACCTTTTACATAATCTTCTAAACATCCACCACCAACATTTGCGATTCTTACACAGTTTAAAGAACCGAAAAATGGCATTTCGTTATCTATAAATCCTTGCACTCCTGGATTTTCAAGTCCAACACTATTCATTATTCCTGATGGAGTTTCATATATTCTAAGTCCATTATTACCTGGTTTTGGATTATATGTAAGTCCTTTACTGCTAACTCCTCCTAGAGTATTTATATCATAATATTCATTGTACTCTTTTCCAAATCCAAAAGTACCTGAAGCCATTACTATAGGATTTTTGAATTCTATTTCTCCAAATTTAACTCTTAAATCTGCCATTAGAAAATCACATCCTCTCCCCAGAATACTGGACCATCTTTACAAGTTTTTTTATTTCCAAATTTTGTTTTACAAGTACATACTAGACATGCACCTACTCCACATGCCATATGATTTTCAAGAGATATCATTATTCTTGTATCTGTTCCTTCACACATTTTAACTAATTTTTCCATCATAGGTGTTGGTCCACAAGAAAGAATATAGTCATAATCTTCTACATTTAAGATATCTGTTATAAAAGTATTTCCTGTAGTAGTTTTTACTTCATTACAGTATTTGCTATATTCCTCTACTAGTATTGCTTCTTCTCTAAATCCAAGATAAGCATCACATCCAGGAATATTTTTTGCTACTAGATAAAGTGGTGCTACACCTATTCCTCCACCTACTAAAGCAACTTTTCCTTCTACTTTTTCATATCCGTTTCCATAAGGTCCTTGAAGTTTTATTTTGTCGCCTTTTTCAAGTTTTGCAAATATTTCAGTTCCTTCTCCTACTACTTTATAAAGAAAAGTTATTCCTTCTTCATCTATATCATGTATACTTATAGGTCTAGAAAGTACAGGGTATTTATCCCATGCTCTTAACATATAAAATTGCCCCATTTTTCCTTCAAATTTTCCGGCTACTTTCATTCTATACATATCATCGCCGATATAATTATTTTCTATTATTTCGTACATTTATATTCTCCTTCACATTTTCTAATAGTTTACTCTGGGTCTTTTATTCCTAAAAGTTTCATTATTAAAGCCATTCTTACATACATTCCAAATTTTGCTTGTTCAAAGTAAACTGCTCTTTTATCATCATCTACATCAGTTGATATTTCATTTAATCTTGGTAGAGGATGAAGTATTAACATATCTTCTTTTGCTTCTGATAATTTTTCTTTATTTAATATATATGTATCTTTTAATCTTTCGTATTCTTCTATATCATCAAATCTCTCTCTTTGAACCCTTGTCATATAAAGTATGTCAAGTTGTGGTATAGCTGATTCTAAATCATTAGTTTCAACAAAGTCGTGTCCTTTTATAGCTTCTTTTACACTATCAGGCATCTTTAATTCATCTGGAGCTATAAATACAAATTTTGTATTTGAATATCTAGACATAGCTTTTACAAGTGAATGTACTGTTCTTCCATATTTTAAATCTCCACAAAGACCTATTGTATGGTTTTCTAAATTACCTTTTAATGTTTTTATTGTTAGTAAATCTGTAAGAGTTTGAGTTGGATGCTGATTTCCACCGTCTCCAGCATTTATGAAAGGAACACTACAAGCTTCTACTGCTTCTGCTGCTGCACCTGCTACTGGATGTCTCATAGCTATTATATCTACATAATTTGATACAGTTCTCATTGTATCTTGTAAAGTTTCTCCTTTAGATGTAGATGATGCATTAGGATCTGAAAATCCTACTATACGACCTCCAAGTCTATTCATAGCTGATTCAAAGCTTAGTCTTGTTCTTGTTGATGGTTCATAGAATAGAGTTGCCAAAAGTTTTCCATCACATACATGAATATATTTTTCTGGATTTTTCATTATTCTCTGTCCAAGAGCTAGTATTTCCTCTATTTCTTCAACAGTAAAATCTTCTGGCTGTATTAGATTTCTTGATTTTAACATTTTTTACCTCCTTTTCGGCCTCACTGAACCGAATTTAAAGCTTATAATTCTTTTAGTAGCTTATCACCTTTACCTATCTAATGTCAATAAGTTTATATCATTTATATTTTACCACATACTATACTAATTATTATATATTTATTTAAGTTT
>NZ_JARIBH010000080.1 GCF_029264495.1 Peptacetobacter sp. | reverse complement strand
TTTGAAACAGATTGTCTTGATACTTCTAGATGTTCTCCTAATTCTTCTTGTGACCATCCTTTTTGTTTTCTAAGATTTGAAATTTTTTCAGATAATGTCATTCTTATCTCCCCTATCTTTTAAGTTTGGATACGATATATCGTTTTTAGATATCTATTTTATATAATTTATATTATCAAATTTGTAAAATTTGTACTACCAACTTATATTATTTTTTTGTCAACTGTTGATTGCATCCTTGAAATTTCAAGCAAACAAAAAGTGCTATACATCACATTAAATGTACAGCACTTTTTGTTTGGTTGGTTTAATCTATCTTTATTTTACTAGTCTACTTGTTCCTAATCTGTCTGCGCCAGCTTTTATAAAATCCTTTGCATCTTCAAAAGATTTTATTCCTCCTGCAGCTTTTATTTTCAAATCTTTTCCACAATATTTTCTCATTAATTTTATATCTTCTAATGTAGCCCCTCCTTTAGAGAAACCAGTAGATGTTTTTATATATTCTGCATCTGATTTAGTTACTAATTTGCACATTTCTATTTTTTCTTTCTCAGTTAGAAGACATGTTTCTATTATTACTTTTAATAGTTTTCCATTACATGCTTTTTTTATAGAATTTATTTCTTCTAATACTTTTTCGTATTTTCCTTCCTTTACTAAACCTATATTTATTACCATATCTATTTCATCTGCACCATTTTTAACTGCATCTTCTGTTTCAAATACTTTTGTTGCAGTAGTCATATTCCCATTTGGAAATCCTATAACTGTACATATTGGTAATTTTCCTTCAGTGTATTCTTTTGCTTTTTTTACAAAATATGGCGGTATACATACAGATGCTGTATTATTTTTCATACCTCCATCGCATAATTCTTTTACCTGTTCCCATGTAGTAGTCTGTTTTAAAAGTGTATGATCTACTACCTTTAATATACTTCTTTCTTCCATTATGATATTTCTCCTTATTCATAGCATAATCATTAAAAATAAGGCTATTACATATTAATAAATATGTAATAGCCTAAATCTATATACTAGTTTATTTTAAATAAGCTAGATTTTTCAATTATTATATCTTTTATTTTATCATTTGCTGGACCTAATAAATTTCTTAATGAAGTTAATGGAGTTGCTGTTGGGAATGTTTTATTTACTTCCTCTATATAAGATTTATTCAGTTCTGTACCAACATTTATTTTTTTCATTCCATCTCTAGCACAACGTTTCATATCTTCATCTGATACTCCTGTTCCACCATGAAGAACTAACCCTACATTTTCTAATGAATTTCTTAACTCATTCATTAATTCAAAGTTCAATTTTGCTTTTGATTTATATTGACCATGAGTTGTTCCTATTGCTACCGCTAAAGCATCTATTCCAGTTTCTTCAACAAATTTTAAAGCATCTTCTACTTTTGTGTATGCTGCATCATTCTGATTTACTACTACACCCTCTTCTGCACCACCTATTGAACCAACTTCGCCTTCAACAGATACATTTTTTAATTTTGCATATTCTACAACTTCTTTAGTATTTTTTATATTTTCTTCTAGTGATAATGATGAACCATCATACATAACTGATGAATATCCACAATCTATAGCTCTTTTTATTGCATCTATATCTTTACAATGATCCATATGTAAGCAAACATTTATACTTGCTCTTTCTGCTAATGATTTTACAGCTGCTATTAATGTTTCGAATCCTATATATTCAGCAGTACCTAATGATGTCTGTATTATTATTGGAACATTATTTTCTTCTGCTGCTTCTACCATAGCAGGTAGCATTTCAAAACAATGTAAATTGAAAGCACCAATAGCACCTTTTCCTTCATTTTCTTTAAATAATTCTCTTAAATTTTTATACATTTTCTTCCTCCTATACATTTCCTCTTACTACATCTTTAGAGATTTTCATCATATCATCTATTTTATTTAGATAATATTGTAATTTTTCATCATCTTTATTTACTGCTGCTTCTCTTCTTTTTATATTATATATATTAAGAAGATTAGTATAAGCTTTCCCTATTGTTTTTTCTATATTTAAACTTTCTTCATAATATATTACTGCATTATCATAGTCTAGTATTTTATAATAAATACCACCTATATCATTTAATAATGTTACTTTTTTTATTGAATCACAATTTTTCAATTCTTTTTTTAATTCTTCTATTTTTTTTATCGAATCTTCAATATTTATAGAATTATCTATTTTCTCAGTTTCATTAACTTTTTCTTTCTTTTTTCTACTAAACCAACCCATTTTTATCACCTACATTAATTTTTAATTAAGCGAATATTCCAAATAATGGTTTTAATAACCATCCATAGAATAATCCAGCTGCTATTGTATCAACATCTGTACAAGTTGTATTAACAAAACCTATATTACCTAACATAGGAGCTAATATAGCTGGTAATAAAGTTATAAATAAACCATGAGCTATACCTGATATTATACAACCTCTTTTACCACCAGCTGCATTTCCAAATATACCTGCACATCCTCCTGCAAAGAAGTTTGTCAACATACCTGGTAATATCATTGGTAATCCAAACATTGGGAATAAAAGCATTCCTAGTATTGATCCTATAGTTGTACTTACAAAACCTAATATAACTGCATTAGGCGCATATGGGAATAATACTGGACAATCCAAAGCTGGTATTGCATCTGGAACTAATTTCATTGCTATCCCTCTGAAGGCTGGTACTATTTCTGCTAATAGTAATCTTACTCCAGACATTAATACATATATACCTACTACAAATTGCATTGATTGTAAGAATGCATGTACAACATAGTTTGTCTGTCCACTATATTTAGCACAAAATTCTGGACCTGCAAATAGTGATGTTATTACATATAGTGGAACCATAACTACCATTACTGATAAATATGTATCCTGTAAAAATTCAAATGCTTTTGGTAATTTTAAGTCTTCTGTTGATTTTGATGGATCTCCAACTAATTTTGATATCCAAGCTGTAAATACATATCCTATTGTACAGAAATGACCTAATGCTATACTATTACTTTCATCACCTGTTATTTTTCTTATCCATGGTTGTGCTATTGCGGGCATTGCAACTGCAAATATACCACCTACTATACCACCTACTATTACTAAAGCTGGTCCTCTAAGTCCTACATAGTAACCAAATACTGCACATATTGTAGCCATCCATAATAATGCCTGACCTGTTAAGAATATATATTTCCATTTAGTAAATCTTGCTATTAATATATTACATATAAAAATCATTGCTAAAGTTAAAGCTATTTCACTACCTAAACCTAAGTTATTCATAGCTTGACCATTTATAGCTTCTATAGACGGAACTAATCCTTGCATTCCAAACCCTTTAGAAAATATCCGTCCAAAATAAGTTAATGATTCAACTATTATTGATGATCCTGCACTCAATACCATAAAACCTAATACTGTTTTCATTGTTCCAGAAACAACTTGACCAAGAGGTTTTTTCTGTAATAATAAACCTAGCATTGCAATTAAGCCTATTGTAACAGCTGCTTGTGTTAGAATATTATTTATAATGAAATTTAAAACTGTCATATTCAATCCTCCAATTTTTTATTTTTATTTTTTATTCCTTATAATACATTTTTTTCTTTTAAAACTGGTATTAATTTTTCCTTTATTTCATTTTTATCTACCAATTTATTTAAGAATATTTTAGTTGCATCGATGTTATAGTGTTTAAATTGAGTTTCAAAATTTTTGCCAGATATTATTATATCTGCATTCATTCCTGATGCACTTGATATATCACAATGATCTAATTTAGCTTCCACTCCTAAATCTTTTAAAACTGTCTCTACACTCATTTGACAAGCAAAACTACTTCCTAAACCTGCACCACATACCATTAATATTTTTAACATTTTTAATACCTCCATATTATATATTTTAAATTAGTTACTATATTTTACTATTTAATAACCTTTAATAAGTCTTCCATATTGTCAACTTCTGATATTTTTTCTATTTTACCTTCCTCTACAAATCTAACTATCATTTTCAATATTTCTAAATGACTATCTTTATCCACCGCCGAAAATGCTATCATAACTTTTACTGGAGATGTATTTTCATCAAATATTACTGGATTTTTAAATGTTGTTAAAGAGAATCCAATATTTTTTGCTCCATTTTCTGGTCTCGTATGTGGAATAGCTAATCCATCTGATATTACTATATATGGTCCATATTCATTTATAGCTGATATTATTCCATCTATATATTCTGGAGCTACATTGCCATTTTTAACCAAAACTCCTGCACTTTTTCTTATTGCATCTTCCCAATTTTCTACTTCCAAATTTAATTTTACATTTTTTTCATTAAATTCTAATTTAAACATAGCGTCCTCCTTTCTCTTATTCATTCTCATCATTATTTTCTATTAATTCATTTATAAATGTTTTATAGTCCATACATTTAACTAACTTAGTAACATTTGATTTTTCTATCAAATAATTGTATAAGTTTCTAAATATATATTCCCATTCATTTACAAAATTTTTAGATATATTTAGTAATAAAACTACTTGAACTTTTTCCTGATCCCATAATATTGGTTTTTCAAGTACTGCTATTCCAACAACTGATTTACCATCATTTTGATTTATAGTATGAGGTAATGCTACAAAACTTCCTAACTCTGTTGTAGCCATCTCTTCTCTTTCATAAACTGATTCTTTTCCTTGTTGATCTATAAATCCAAGTTCAATCATTTTATTTGTTATGGCTTCTATTACATCATTTTTATTATTTGCACTTAAATTTTTAAAAAATAATTCTTCTTTAAGTATTTCACTGTAATTTATTTTATTTTTTTCTTCTTCTAACATAATATCTTCTATCTTCTGTATATGAGAAAATCCTAAATTGAGAGGAACCTTAATTATTTTTTTAGAAGAATACTTTTTTATCGGAACTGTAGTAATAACGACATCTGATTCTTCTAACATTTTTTGATTAAAATCCTGAGTTGAGGTTACATTTAAAATATTAATTCTATTTTTAAACAATCTAAGCAACTTTTCTTTTATAAGTATTGCTGTTGAAACCCCAAATCCACATACAATAGTTACGCTCTTTGTCTTTTCTTTACTATTTATACCTCTTCTTTCAAGTGCTGCTCCAAAGTGTATTGCTAATAATCCTATTTCATTTTCATTTATGTCAACCTTATACTCTTTTTCTAATATATCCGATGCTACAATAGCTAACTCAAATGCTAGAGGATAATATTTTTTTATAGATAATAAGAAGTCATTTCTAATATTCATATTAAATTTCATTCTTCTTATCGCTACGTTTAGATGCATTGCCAATCCTTTTTCAAGTTGCTTATCATCTTCTAAGTCAATACCAAACTTATTTTTTATAGTATCCACTATATTTTTTATTATTTCACTATATTCATTTTCATCTTCTGTCTTTTCAAATAAAAATTTTTTACTTACTTGCAAATGCTGTGTTAAGTAATAAACTTCTTCTTTTAGATCAACTTTTATTGATTTTTCAATTCTTTCTATTATTGACTTGGCTACTTTATAATTCTCATTTTTTTCAAATTCATTAATCGATAAGTCGTCAAATACAGTTTTATGTTTACATTGATGTCTTTTTACCATTATTAGTACATGTACTAATATATTTTTAAAAGATATATCAGTTAAATGTATATCAAATTCACAAAATACATCCATCAATATTTGTCTTATTTTTTCCATCAATTCTGCAGAAAAAATTTCATTGTAAAATATCGTTTCTTCATCATTTGTTACATCTGCATTTTTAAATATATAATCTGATATACAGTATCTTATATCTTTTTCCTCACCCTTTATATAGATTCCTCTTGATTGGCTATTTTCAACATTTAGATTAAATTTTTGTAAATTGTTATTTATATTAGATATATCCTTTTTTAATGTTGATAAACTTATAAATAATTCTTCTGCCAAATCATATGAATTGATCATGTATCTACTGCTAAGGCTATTTATCAGTAATTTAGAAATTATATACTTTTCTCTATCTATTGGATCAGTCGGTATTAAATTAAATTTTTTATTATTATTTTTATTTGGAAATTCATTTAACTTTTCTTCTAACTCTTTAAATAATTCTGTATCGTAAATTTCTAAACTATATCCAACACCTGTAGTAGAGTTTACTTTTGCTCCGTATTCTTTTAAATACTCAGATAATTTTTTTATATCTGTTCTTACGGTTCTAGAGGTTACGCCTAATTCAAAAGCCAACGTTTCTCCACTTATTGGATCAGAGGTTGATTTTAATCTTTTTAATATCTTACATATTCTTTTATTTTCTAATATACTCATTATTTAATACCTCCTTTCCTGTAATTCAATTATACTATTCATATTATTTTCATAAGGCTACATTTTTTCCTTATCTATGCGGAAATTTCTACATTTAAATTTAGTTAATTATTTTTACTAATTTACTTTTTACTGTTTCTATTTTTGGTATAGATATTTGTCCTCCCATTGTTTCAACAGATATTGCTGATGCCATAGATGATATTTTTAAACTTTCTTCAAATGAATATCTATTAGCTATACAATATGCAAATGCTCCATGGAATATATCTCCAGCTCCTGTTGTATCTATGGCTTTCACCTTGAATGCTGGCATATAATTTATATTTCCATCCATTTCATACATTAGACCTTTTTCTCCAAGTGTAACTACTATATTATTTTTATTTAATTTCCTTAATTTAGTAAATACCTTCTTAGCAATTTTTATGTCTAGGTAATCTGTTTCTATTTTTGTATATTGTTTTGCAAAGTCCTCTGAACATATAAAATAATCAACTTTTTCAATTAAATCTACTAAGTGTTCTTTATAAGTTCCTGCATCTATTATTGTATTTGCATTGGGATATAATTCTATTGCTTTCAGAGACGATTCTTTTTCGTGTCCATCTACTAAGATAGTATCTACTTTTTCAGGATATTCAAATTCTTCACAAGTATTTTTTAGTGGGCAATTAAATATTGTTCTATTCCCATTTTTCGTATTAGATATTATTGTACTTACAGACGTTTTATCCCCATCTTTTTTCATATAGTCTGTATTTACCCCAACTTTTTCTAATTCTTCAATTATTTCTTTTCCAAAGAAATCTTTTCCTACTCTTGATATAAGATATACATTATTTCCCCATAAAGCATTTAGATACGCTGCATTTGTAGCAGGTCCACCCATACATTCAATTTTTTCATATATACGATACTTTTTATTTTCAATTATTTCCTCATTAACTTTATATGTCATATCATATGCAGATTGACCTATACATAAAACTCTTCTTTTCTTGTGATTTTTTATACTATTAGCTATAAATTCTATAACCTCATCATAATTTATAATTTCATAATTAGTAACATCTACTTCTAATAAATCTCCTACTTTAAATTCTCCATATCCTCTATTTCTGCATCTATCCATGAATTCATCATAAGTTAATAATAAATCTGCTTTTGTTCTATCCTTTAACTTATCACCTTTTTTATAATGACTCATAATATGTGAAAGATGTCTTTTTTCATCTAAATCTCTTTCTTTCTGTCTTTCAAATAATATATTTAAATCTGCAACTAATCTTATTGTTATTACGTTGTAATTATATTTTTCTGATAAACTTTCTATTAGTACTTTCTGCTTTTCGCTAAATGGATAATCAGATATAACATCTAATCCATTTTTCATACTTTTTTCTAATTGTTTATAATACTCCTCTCTTGAATATTCTATTAACTTATTTCTTTCTTCTATATTTTTGTATCCAAAATCATCAAAAATTTTTTCCTTTATATCATCTTGAGAAACACTACAGAAAAAGTCATATTTTTCTATAATTTTATTACACATATAAGTTTTTCCTGTACCAGGATATCCTGCCAATAAAATTAATGTTTTCATTTTTTACCCCCTACATTTTTCTTTAAGATTATATTAACATTTTACTTTATTGACATTAGCTATCTTTTTTCCGCTACTCTATGTAATTTTTTTCCGCATTATTGAATTATTTTTATAATTTAAAATTTCAATTATAAAAATAAAAAAAGATAACTGCCTCTCCAAAATCAATATGGATTTACAGTTATCTTCTTTTATCAATTATTTTTAATTATAATCTTTCTTTTAATTCTTTTACTAATTCATCTAATTTTACAGTATGTTGTTCTGATGTAGACATATTTTTTAATGTAGCTTCATTATTTTTAAGCTCATCTTCACCTATAACTATAGTGAATTTAGCATTTATTTTATCAGAATATTTAAATTGAGCTTTAACACTTCTTGATAAATGATCTTTATCTGCACTTATATGTGCATCTCTTAATTCTTTTAATAATTTAAAGCTCTTTGTTTTAGCTTCATCACCTATAGTTACTATAAATATATCAGTAGATTGATTATTTTCTATTTCTATATTTGCATCTTCTAATGTTAAAAGTAATCTTTCAACCCCTAAAGCAAACCCTATTCCACTTGTTCCTTTAGGTCCACCTAATTGTTCAACTAATCCATCATATCTTCCGCCACCACAAACTGTACTTTGTGCTCCTATATTTTCAGCTATTATTTCAAAAGCAGTTCTTTTATAGTAATCTAATCCTCTAACTATTGTTTTATCTATCACATAAGGAATTTCCATTTCTTTTAGATAGCTTTCAAGTTCTGCAAAATGATTTTTACAATCATCACAAAGATTATCTATCATATATGGAATATCTGTTATAGCTTCTTTACAAGTAGGATTTTTACAATCTATTACTCTCATTGGATTTTTTTCTTTTCTTTCATTACACATATCACAAAGTACATCTGATTTTGAATTTAAGTATGCTCTTAATTTTTTATCATATTCTTTTCTACAAATAGGACATCCAACTGAGTTTAAGCTAACTTTTAAGTCTTTTAGTCCTAATTCTCTAAAGAATTGTATGGCTAATGATATAGCTTCTGCATCCATTGAAGGACTATCACTTCCTATAGCTTCAATTCCAAATTGATGAAATTGTCTTTGTCTTCCTGCCTGTGGTCTTTCATATCTAAAGCAAGGTGTTATATAAAACATTTTTGTAGGTTGTGTATCAGCATATAGTTTGTTTTCTATAAATGCTCTTACTGCTCCTGCTGTTCCTTCTGGTTTTAAAGTTATTTCTCTATCACCCTTATCTTTAAAAGAATACATCTCTTTTTGAACTATATCAGTAGTATCACCCACTCCTCTTTGGAATAATTCTGTATGCTCAAATATTGGTGTTCTAACTTCCTGATATCCATATAAAGAACATATTTCTCTAAATTTATTCTCAAGGTAATTCCATTTATACGAATCTTTAGGAGTTATATCTTTTGTTCCTCTTGGTGCTTTAGTTAGCATTTTTTTCTACCTCCCTTTTTTTCTTTTCTATCATATCCTCTACTCTATCAAGGTATATTTCTAAATTTTTAACATCATCGACTCTTTCGATTCTATTTTCATTTAAATAGACAAACTTTGATATTGCTCCTGCTCCAATTGCTATATTAGTTTGTTTTTCTTCCATCATCTGCATATTGTATATACATTCATATCCTTTTTTTGCATATCCAACATTTTCTAAATTTCCAAGCATCATCTTTTGTCTATACATATAGTATGGATTTAAATCCATTTCTTTTGCTGCTTTCATAGATACATCTATCATTTTTATCATTTCTCTATACTGAGTTAAATGTTCTTTATATAAATCCATATCCATATTTAATTTTGATGCTCTTTTTATAGCTAAAGTATGTACAGTTAAACTTTCTGGAGATAATTTTTTTATTTCCTCTAAAGTATTTTTAACCATTTCAACATCTTCGTCAACTAATCCTAATATTATATCCATATTTATGTTGTCAAAACCTAAGTTTCTAGCCATTTTAAAGCATTTTTTTATATCTTCAACACTATGCTTTCTACCTATTTTTTCTAATGTTTCATCGTTCATAGTTTGTGGATTTATACTTATTCTATCAACCCCATGTTTTTTTAGAACTTTTAATTTTTCTTCTGTTATAGTATCTGGTCTTCCAGCTTCAACTGTAAATTCTTTTATTTTGCTAAAGTCAAATATATCAAATAGATTTTCTATCATATAATCCATATCTTCTGCTTCTAATGCTGTTGGTGTTCCTCCACCAATATAAAATGTTTCTATTTCCCAACCTCTTTTTTCTATTATCTCAGCTGTCCCTCTAGCTTCATCTAGAAGTCTTTCAACATATTTTCTTCTAAGATTTCCATATTTTTTTATTGAATTTGAAGGGAATGAACAATAATAACATCTTGTTGGACAGAACGGTATACTTACATAAAGCGAAATCTTATTTTCATTTAATGGATATATAAAGTTTCTTTCTCGTTTTGCTATGTCTAATGCTAATTCTGCTTTTTCATCAGTTATGAAATGTTCATTTTTTAGATAATTTAAAATTTGATTATCATCCATTCCATCAGACATAAGATTATGTACTATTTTTACCGGTTTTATACCTGT
Organism: Peptacetobacter sp.; assembly: GCF_029264495.1. Lineage (GTDB taxonomy): Bacteria > Bacillota > Clostridia > Peptostreptococcales > Peptostreptococcaceae > Peptacetobacter. Next base: position 11,690 of record NZ_JARIBH010000080.1, on the reverse strand, counting down.
TAAATCTCCCCAAGGTACATAGCTATCTGGCATAATATATTTTAATGCTCTAAATATACTTTTCTTTATACTCCATTTAGTTGCTTTTTTTACAATTAAAGAATCTTCTCTTTCTAATTTTTCTATAAATTCATTATAATTTTTTGATTTATTTATTATCTCTGAATAATCTTTGTCAAACTCTTTTTCTTCCAAAAATTCTTCAATAACTTTATTTCCATCATATACTTTAGTTAAAGATACAACCTTCTTCTCTTCTATTTTTATACTATTTATTAAAGATAATTCATCTGTATCCTTTAACTCTTCTACATAATCAAAATCAGACCTAAATAATTTTATAAGTTCTGAAACTTCATATTCATAATCATGCCCTTTTAATACTACTTTTAGCATTTTATTCTCCTCACTACATAATAATTCACTATGCAAAATATTAAATTTTGCATAGTGTATTTATTTTATTCTCCTATATATTTAGTTGTAAGATAAGGATTGTTTTGTTTTTCATTTCCAAGTACAGTTGGATCTCCATGTCCTGGATAAACAGCTAATTCATTTTCAAATTTTTTAATTTTATTAAGAGACTTTTTCATTTTTCTTTCGTCTCCACCATAAAGATCACATCTTCCCATACTTCCTTTAAATAAGGTATCTCCTGTTATAAGATTATTTTCTGTTCTTATACACATACCTCCTTCAGTATGTCCTGGTGTATGTATAAATCCTAATTTTGTTTTACCTAAATATAAACTATCTTTATCTTCTACATATATGTCTGCATCAAACTCTACTTTTCCACATCTCATTCTATTGCTTAGATTGTGTTCACAATGATTTAACATGTCTTTCTCATCTTTATGTGCAACAACTGGAACTTTTTTGTAATCTAATATATTCTTAACATATCCTATATGATCTGCATGTCCATGAGTAAGAATTATATATTTTAAATTTAATCCTTCTTCTTTTAAATATTCAATTACTACATCTGGGCTTCCACCAGGATCTACTACTGCTGCTTCTTTAGTTTCTTCATCAAATAGTACATATACATTTGTTGATGTATAAAAATCATTAATTCTTTTAATTTCCACTATTTTATCCCCCTAAAAAGATTTATTTGATTCTAAAAGTATAGTTACAGGTCCATCATTTACTAAATCGACCATCATATGAGCTCCGAAAACTCCAGTTTCTGTATGAATTCCATTTTCTGAAACTTTTTTTACAAATTCCTTATAAAGTAAATCTGCTTCATCAGGTTTTGCTGCATTTGTAAAGCTTGGTCTACGTCCTTTTCTACAATCTCCATATAATGTAAATTGAGAAACTGCAAGCATTTCTCCTCCTATATCTTTTAGAGATAAATTCATTTTTTCATTTTCATCTTCAAATATTCTAAGATTTATAGCTTTATCTACTATATAATCTACATCTTTAGAAGTATCTCCGTGTGTTACACCTAATAAAACAAGAATCCCTTTTTTTATTTTCCCTGTACTATTTCCATCAACTGTAACTTCCGAACGAGATACTCTCTGTATAACAGCTCTCATGTTGAACTTCTCCTAATTTAATTAATTTGACATTCTATAAATCATTTCTACTCCTGGAACTGATTTTATTTTTTTCATTATATAATTAAGCTGTTCAGTTCCATCTACTTCAACTAAAAGATTTATAGTAACATCTGAATCTTTTCCTTTTCTAGCATTTATTCCATTTAAGCTTATTTTTTCATTTGCAACAATGTGAGTTATTTCATTTACAATACCTCTTCTATCGACTGCTTTTATTTGTATCTCTGCTTCAAAAGTACTATCTATACCTTTTCCTTCTTGTGCCCAAGATACTCCTATCATTCTCTTTTTAAAGAATTCATCATCCATATTTACATTTATACAGTCTGCTCTATGTACTGCAACACCTCTGCCTTTTGTTATATATCCAACTATATCATCTCCTGGAAGTGGATTACAACACTTTGCAAATCTAACTAAAATATTATCTAATCCTTCAACTATAATTCCTTGTGTAGGTGTTTTTTTTCTTTTTTTGCTATATTCTGCATCGCTTATATTGTGTTTTTCTATATCTTCAGGTAGACTAGCTTTCTTTTCTTTCATGGCCTGTCTAATTTCCCTTGTATATAACTCTTTTAATTTGGTAACCACTTGCGATGCCATTATACCGCCATAACCAACAGTCGCTATTAAATCTTCAACATTTGGTTGGTTATATTTTTTCGCTATTATTACCATATTTTTATCTACTACACTATCTTTAGTAGTTGGTATCCCATGTTTTTTAAATTCTCTTTCAAGAATTGCATTTCCACGCTCTATATTTTCTTCTCTTCTTTCTTTTTTGAAGAATTGTCTTATTCTACTTTTTGCATTTGGTGTTTTTACTATGGCAAGCCAATCTCTACTTGGACCTGGAGAGTTTGATGAAGTAAGTATTTCTATTATATTGCCATTTTGTAATTTATAATCTAATGTAACCATTCTTCCATCTACTTTTGCTCCAACACACTTATTTCCTATATTCGTATGCACTCTATATGCAAAATCTATTGGTGTTGATTCCGCTGGAAGTTCTATAACATCTCCTTGTGGAGTAAATACATATACTTGACTAGAAAAAACATCTTCTTTTAAAGCATCTAAAAATTCATGTGGGTCTTTTAAATCTTTTTCCCACTCCATCATTTGTCTTAGCCATTGTAATTTTTCTTCTATTTTATCTTCTTTAGAATTTGAAATACCTTCTTTGTATTTCCAATGTGCTGCTATACCATATTCTGCAATATTATGCATCTCATGTGTTCTAATTTGTATCTCTAAAGGTTCTCCATCAGGCCCTACAACTGTTGTATGAAGAGATTGATACATATTTGGTTTTGGCATAGCTATATAATCTTTAAATCTACCTGGAATTGGTTTCCATAAAGTATGTATAATTCCTAAGACTGCATAACAATCTTTAACTGTATCTACTATAACTCTAACTGCTGTTAAATCAAAAATTTCTTCAAATGATTTATTTTTCTTTTTCATTTTTTTATAGATACTATAAAAATGTTTTGGTCTACCGTATACATCGCATGATATTTCCATTTCAGCAAATTTTGTTTGTAAAGAATTTACTATTTTTGCTATATTTTCTTCTCTTTGACTTCTTTTCATAGATACTTTTTCTACTAATTCATAGTATCCATCATGATCTATATATCTTAAAGCTAAATCTTCTAATTCCCATTTAATTTTAGATATACCTAATCTATGAGCAATTCCACCATATATTTCTAATGTCTCTGTTGCTTTATATTTAGCTTTTTCTGGATCCATATAATTTAAAGTTCTCATATTGTGAAGTCTATCTGCTAATTTTATAAGAATAACTCTTATATCTTTAGCCATTGCTAAAAACATTTTTCTAAGATTTTCTGATTGTGTTTCTTCTTTTGAACGATATTTTATCTTACCAAGTTTTGTTACTCCATCTACAAGATCGGCAATTTCTTTATTAAATATTTCTTCAATATCTTCATATGTATATTCTGTATCTTCTACAACATCATGTAATAGTCCACCTGATACTGTTTCGATATCTAATTGCATATCACATATTATATTTGCAACTGCCAATGGATGTATAAAATACGGTTCTCCTGATTTTCTAAACTGTTCTCTATGAGCATATTTAGCTAGTTTATACGCTTTTACGATAGTATCAGTTTCATTGTTTGGTGCATATGATTTTACTTTTTCTAATATTTCAATAAGCTCTTTATCCGATTCAACCGAATTATCATTAAGGACTTTTATTGTTCTCTCATTTCTATCAGCATCTTTTAACTTTATGCCTTCTATTTTCTTTTTTTCTTGCATAAAACCACCTTATTCCGTTCCATCTGTATAACTAAAATATATATTTTAGTATTTTATTATTGATTCTATATCATATCCTTTTAATTTTTCTTTTCCATTTAAAAATTCAAGTTCTATTAAAAATTGAATTGATACTACTTCTCCGCCTAAACTTTCTACTAATTTTGTAGCTGCTTCTATAGTCCCTCCAGTAGCTAATAAATCATCTATTAAAACTACTTTTTTACCTTCTTCAATTGCATCTTTATGTATTTCTATTATGTCAGTTCCATATTCTAATTCATATTCATAGCTAACTTTTTCTGCTGGTAATTTACCTGGTTTTCTTATAGGAACAAACCCTACACCTAAAGCATATGCAACTGGTGCACCTAATAAAAATCCTCTTGCTTCTGGTCCAACTATATAATCAATTTCTTTATCTTTTAAATTATCTACTATTGTATCTATAGCTTGTTTAAATGCTTCTCCATCTTTTAATAAAGTTGTTATATCCTTAAAACCTATACCTGGTTTTGGATAATCTTGTATGTTTCTTATTTTTGATTCTAAATTCATATTAATCCTCCTGTATTTAATAATTATAAATTTCAATAGCTTTTTCTTTTATTTGATTTAAATTTTTTAATATTTTACTTGAATTTAAATCCAGTTTTTTTTCTGGCTTTGGTAAAACTTCTATCCTTAAAAATTCACGTTCATCTATTTCCATATCTATTAAATCAAGTTCTTTAAATACTTTAAATATAGTAAACATTTTTAATGGAATTATTTTGAATATACCCATTATATCGTCAATTCTAAATCTAATTTCTTTATTTTTTAATATATATTTATAAACTACTACAAATTCATTTCTATTCGGAATTATATTTTCCATAATACTTTTTATATAAATTTTGTCAATTTCACTATAATTTTTTATTACTTTACATTCATTTTCCTTGTTAGCATATAAATTTACATAGTCTTCCTTAGTATACAAATAATCATAAAGAATAATATTATTATATCTTTTTAAATCTATTTTATCAATATTAGGTGCAAATATAAGGTTTATTTTTGAATGCTTTTTATTATCTTCTATTTTTCTAAAAGATATATCTACATCTTCGTCTAATAACGATACATCTGATTTTGCTCTAAAAAATCCATTTATAGAATTTGCTATAACTAATGTTTCTTCTTTTAAATATTCAAATATATTTTCTTCTTTTTTACCTGATATATTTACATTTTCTAAACCTGTATCTATATCTGATATTTTATATAATTCATTTTCATCACTTGGAACTAATTTATTCATTAATTTTATAGCTTCTATATTTTTAGTTGTTGATTTTGGATGCGAAAGTCTTATATCTTTTATTAATAGTTGTATTTTCCTATTTCCCATAAATGTGTTTTCATCTAATTGGAATAATATATCTATCTTATCTCCTACTTTTAAACCCTCTATTAAGTGAGATGCATTAAATCCAACACATTCATATCTATTGTCTTTTTCTATATCAATTTTTATGTGTTGCTTATTTTGACCCATAAGTCTCATATCTCTCAAAATACAATCTCTAATTATAAATTTTGGTGTTGGATTGTTCATTCCAAATGGTTCTAATTTCCTAAGTTGCTCTATTAAATCAAAATCAACTACATTTTCATCTAATTCATATTCAACTTTTATTTCTTCTATCATATCTTCTTCTGATAAATTCACATCAGCCGATTCATTTATTCTTTTTCTAAGCTCTTCTATATTTTCTTCTTTTATACTAAGTCCAGCCGCTTGTTCGTGTCCTCCAAATTTAGTTAGTATATCAGAACAATTATTTAATGCTTCAAATATGCTAAATCCTTTTATAGACCTTGCTGAACCAGTAGCTTGACCATCTTCTATACACATAAGTATTGTAGGTTTATAATATTTTTCTGTTAATTTTGATGCCACTATTCCTATAACACCATGTTGCCACCCTTCATGTGCCAATACAATTACTTTATCATCTTGATATGATTTGTCACTTTTTATTATAGTTTCAGCTTCATGATGTATTTTCATTTCTATCATCTGTCTATCGTTATTTTTTTCATCCAATAGTAATGCTATCTCATGTGCTTTCTCTTTATCATCTTCTATGAAAAGTTCTACTCCTAAATTTGAAAAACCTAATCTTCCTGCTGCATTAATTCTAGGTCCTATTGTAAATCCTATATGAGAAGAACCTATTTTTTCTTTATCAACTCCGCAAACTTTTATAAGCTCTGAAAGTCCTGTATTTTTGCCACTTTTCATTGTTTTGAGTCCATTTTTTACAATTATTCTATTTTCATCTACAAGTGGTACTATATCGCAAATTGTTGCTAAAGTTGTTATTTCTATATAGTCATTTACAGTATTTTTAAATTCTTCTTTTGGAGTTAGTGCTTGTACTAATTTAAAAGCTATACCGCATCCACATAGCATATCAAATGGATAATTACAATCATCTTGTTTAGGATTTATAACTGCATAAGCATTTGGAATTTCACTTTGACATTCATGATGATCTGTTATTATTACTGTTATTCCAAGTTTATTTGCATATTCAACTTCTTCTACTGATGTTATTCCACAGTCAACACTAATCATCAAGTCGCAACCTTCTTTATTTATATATTCGATCGCTTCTTTATTTATTCCATATCCTTCTTCAAGTCTATTCGGTATATAATATTTTACTTTATATCCAATTGACTTAAAATATGTTAATAATACCGATGTAGATGAAACTCCATCAACATCATAATCCCCATATATCCATATACTTTTATTATCAGATACTGCTTCTTTTATTTTATCAACTGCTTTTTTCATATCCTTCATTAAAAATGGATCTCTTAAATAATCTAATGTTGGATTTGTAAATAATTTTATCTCTTCTTCAGAGTTTATATTTCTATTTTTTAAAATCTGAGAAATTTCTGGAGAAATATTGAAATGCTCAGCTTCTCTTGTTAATTCTGGTTTGCCTTTATGTATCAAAGTCCACTTTTTCATATAATCCCTCCTAACTATCTCCTTTTAAATTTAACTTTTATAATTTGTATAACTAGTACAAGACCTATCACAAATGATATAAAAAATCCTGCTATAGCCATATATTTTATCCATATATTTTTTTCAACATTTGGCGATGCTATAATTAATGATGAACCCACTATTATCGAAGCCAAAACTAATGCCATAGTCATTTGAGTTGTAAGCTCTTTTAGACAATCTTCTATTCTTGTCATTTTTAATTCTTCAACAGATATTTTTATATTATTTTTTTCTATCATTCTTAATACATTTTTTATTTGTTTAGGTATATTTTTTACATCTAACATTATTTCTTCAACATTTTGTTTTGTTTCAATGGCTATATTTTTAGGATTTACTCTATTCTTATAATAGTGTTTTAAAAAAGCTTTACTAATTTCTTTTGCTGAAAAATCTGGGTCTAATGTTCTACCTGTACCTTCTAGTGTTATAACAGTCTTTGCAAGGGTTATTAATTGTGAAGGCATTACGATTTTATATTTTCTAAAAAATCTAAATATCTCATTTAAAATTGTGCCTATACTAATTCTTTCCAATGGTACATCGTAGTAATAATGTATCATATATAACATTTCTTGTTTAAACCCTTCTACATCTGTTTCATCTGTTATTGCATCTATATCACTTAGAACTCTCACTATTTTTTCTACATTTTTTTCAGATGCTGCAAGTGCAAATCTATTTAAAAAATTTAGCATTTTATTATCAATTATTCCTATCATTCCAAAATCAATATATGCAATCTTAGACTCATTAAGTACAAATATATTACCTGGATGTTGGTCTGCATGGAAAAATCCATAAGAAAATACTTGTTTTAAAAATGCTTTTACTCCTATATTAGCGATTTTTTTTGTATCCCATCCTTTTTCTTTAATTAAATCTATATCGCTTAACTTTATTCCATCTATTTTTTCCATTATTAAGACTTTTTTTGTTGTATATTCCATATGCATTGTTGGTATATATACTTCATCGCTGTACTCAAAAATTTTTTTCATTTTAATTGCGTTTACTGCTTCAAAATTATAATCTAATTCTCTTAATAACTGACTAGAAAGTTCTTCTACCATTTCTTTCATATCAACATTATAGTCTTTTATAATATCTTGTATTGAACTTGTCACTCTTTTTAAAATTTCAAGATCTGATTTTATTTTTCCTTCAATATCTGGTCTTTGCACTTTTACAACCACTTTTTCTCCAGATTTTAAAACTGCGTTGTATACTTGACCTATTGATGCTGCTGCAATTGGATTTTTATCAAAATCAGAAAAAATATTTTCTATTTCATCTCCTATTTCTTCTTCAATTATTGCTATTGCTATATCTGTATCAAAAGTTTTTACATTATCTCTTAATTTTTTTAATTCATCAATAATATCTTGATCTAAAAGATCCCGTCTAGTACTTAGTATTTGTCCCAATTTTATATATGTAGGACCCAATTCTTGAAGTGCTAATCTCAACCTTTGTCCTGATGTCATATTTTTTATATCATCTTTTGGTTCTGATGAACTAACATCTATTTTACTACCCGATCCATCTTTATTTATTCTTTCTATAATAAAGCTAAAACCATATTTAATCATAACTTGGGCAATTTCTTTATATCTTTTTATATGTCTATAACTTATTCTCATAATAATCACCGCCCATTTTTTATTTTATTTCTTTTATTTTATCATACATTTATACTATCTCACATATTTAATAATTAATTATTTTATTATAAAAAAATAGACAAGAAAATTTCATCTTGTCTATTTTTAATCTATCTATGTTTTTTTGATGATTCTATATATAATTTTATATTATTATCTAATCCTTCTTTTTCTTTATCTGTAAGTGGTCTTACAACTCTTGCTGGACATCCTAATATAAGCATTCCTTTTTCAAACTTTTTATTTGGTGTAACTACAGCACCTGCACCAACTTGACAATACTCTCCAATTTCTGCTCCATCAAGAATAATTGCTCCCATACCTACTAAAGAATTATCTCCTATTTTAGCTCCATGCACAATTGCTCTATGACCAATTGTTACATTATTTCCTATTATTGTTTTTTCTTCACCATGAATTACTGAACCATCTTGAATATTAGTATTTTTTCCAATTTCTATTTCTTGATCATCACCTCTAATGACAGCATTATACCATACACTAGAGTTTTCACCTATTTTAACTTTTCCTATAATATCAGCCGATTCTGATATATATACAGTTTTATGTATTTGTGGATTTATATTTTCAAATGATTTTATCATTTTTACACTTCCCAATTATTAGTCTTCTTGGCCTTCCATCATTAATTTAGCCTGTATCATTATCGCACATTCTGTACGTTTTCTTTGCATTTCACAACCTAAATCATATGGTTTATTTATATCTCCATTAAAGTTTAATGCATTTGCATGACATCCACCTGAACAGTAGAATTTATTCCAACAATTTTTACATTCTTCTTTATTATATACATGTGCATTTCTGAACATAGTCTGTAAATCTTCTGGGAATTCTATTTTTTCGTCCATTATATTACCCATTATATATTCTTCCTGTCCAACAAACTGATGACATGGATAAATATCTCCGTTTGGAGTTATTGATAGATATTCATTACCTGCTCCACAACCTGTTATTCTTTTTATTACACAAGGACCTTGGTTTAAATCTATCATAAAGTGGAAGAATTTAAATTTATCACCTTTTAATTGTCTTTCTGCTAATTCTTCAGCAAATGTTTCATATTCTTCAAATATTTTTGGTAAATCTTCTTCTCTTAATGCAAATGGATTTGATTCATCATCTACAACTGGTTCAACAGATGTAAGTTCAAATCCTAAATCTCTAAAATGAAGTATATCTTTTGAAAAATCAAGATTTTCTCTAGTAAATGTTCCTCTTACATAGTAGTATTTATCTTTTGGTCTTTCTTTTACTAATTTCTGCATCTTAGGAACTATTACATCATAGCTTCCTTTATCATTTATAGTCATTCTCATATTATCATTTACTTTTTTTCTACCATCTAAACTAAGAACAACATTGTGCATATTTTTGTTTACATAATCTATTATTTCATCATTTAATAATAATCCATTAGTAGTTATAGTAAATCTCATATTTTTACCATGTTCTTTTTCTATACTTCTTCCATATTCAACTAATTGTTTTACTACTTCAAAGTTCATCAATGGTTCTCCACCAAAGAAATCTATATCAAGATTTCTTCTACTTCCTGAGTTAGCAACTAGAAAATCTAATGCTCTTTTACCTACTTCAAAACTCATTAATTCTGGTTTTCCACCAAAGTTTCCTTGTTTAGCAAAACAATATTTACATTTTAAGTTACAATCATGTGCAACATTTAGACATAGGGCTTTAACAACTGGCTCTCTATTTACAAAAGCTGGGTGGAATTGATAGCTATCTTCTGTATAAAGAAGACCTTCTTTTTCTAATTCAGCTATATCTTCCCAAGATTCTTTAACCTGTTCTTCTGTTAATTCATTTTCTAGTAATTTTACTGTTTCTTCTTTAGTGTTTTCTTTATAAAAATCAAGCACTCTATATGCAGCATCATCTAAAACATGAACTGAACCACTGTTTACATCTAAAACTATATTATATCCATTCATTGAATATTTATGTATCATACTCATAAATTCATCCTCCATATATATTAATTTTTAATTTTTGACTCAAATTACCCTTTATTATAGCATATATAGACAATTTATTTCAACATGATACCATATATAGACCTGTTAATATTGCTATATCTATTTAAATTTATTATTTCTTTTTTATCCCCTTATTTCTGTTATACTATTTTTTATTTTTCATCCTCTTTGAATGTTTTTTTTCTATTTTTTTATATTTATTGTAGCATATTTATATTTTTTGTGGTATTATTAGTTTGTAAGGAAGAATAAGAGTAACACATTTATGAATTTTATACTTTAATTTTACTAAAAGGAGATGGCTACTTTGAAAGGAAATATAATACAGTACAATTTTTTAAGAATGGATAATGAAGATTTTTATGATTTAGATTATGCTATAGTTTTAGAAGATAGAGGTAATGAATTAACAATATTACCTTTTAATAATAAATTTACTAAAGATTCTATATCTTCTTTCTGTTTAGGGAAAATAGATGGATTTATGGAAATAAGAAATGAAGGATTTATAGAAAATCCTGGTCAATATGTTCATTTTGAAAAAATGATTGATGTCAATAAAAATGATGTTCATTTAGTATACAAACAAGATCTTGATGGAAATCTTTTAAAAGATGTAAATGGAGATTTTATACCTGTAACTTTATCTGATAGTCAAAATGAAATGATTTCTGTTAAATACGAATTATATGAAGAAGGTGAAGCTAAAACTCCACTTGGAGTTATTTTCAAAGCAGACAAAAGCTTTAAATTAGATTACAATAGTATAAGTTCTAAAGAATTACTTGAACTTGGAAATACAAAATTTGATAGATACAGAGAATTCAACTTTGATGATGAAAAAGTTCTACTTTTCTTCATCGATGGAAAACGATATTCTATAATTATGAGAAAAGGGCATACTTTTACTCGTGAAGAAAGAAATTCTGCTTTAGCAGTTCACTTTAATATCGCTTAATTTGATATCAATATATAATTTAAATTCAACCTCTTATAAAAAAAAGACTGATAAAAATCAGTCTTTTTT
>NZ_JARIBH010000042.1 GCF_029264495.1 Peptacetobacter sp. | reverse complement strand
TTTTTACAATTCCATTAAATTTAATTATTATATTTAACAAACTTTTTTTATAGAAATAATAAAATTTTTATTGTATAATTTTTATAATTAATTATCTTAGGAGGAAAATATGGTTTATTTATTACTAGCTATCATATGTAGTGGTTCTATAGCTCTTATATTTAAATATAGTGAGTCAAAAGAATGTAACAGATCTTTAGTTACTACATTTAACTATCTAACTGCTACAATTATTTCAGCAATAGTTCTTATGAAATCAGGATTAAATGTTCCTACATCATTTGATGGAATTGTTGCAAAAACAATGAATAATTTTGCTGGAGTGTTAACTCCAGAAGGAAGTTTTGGGGCTTCTATTGTTTTAGGTGTTATAACAGGTTTTTTATTCTTCATAGGATTTATAGTTTATCAAAAAACTATAAATGAATGTGGTCCTTCAATAGCAGGTATGTTTGCTAAAATGGGGATTTTGATTCCTATGATTTGCTCTATCTTTTTATGGAATGAAATGCCTTCTACTATAAAATGGATTGGTATTATATTGTCATTTATATCTATATTGATAATAAATATAAATCCTTCTAATATTAAAGAATCTGATTTTAAACCTATTCTTTTAATATTATTTATTTTCTATGGATTTGCGGATTTTATGAATAAAGTATTCCAAAAATATGCTCTTGTTGAATACAAAAACTTTTTCTTATTGATAGTTTTTATATCTGCAATGTTATTTAGTTTAATAATGCTATTTAAAAACAGAAAAGAAGGAGTTAATGTTACTAGTTGCATTGTAGGTGTTTGTGCAGGTATTCCTAATATGTTCTCTTCATTTTTCCTTATAGACTCATTAAAAACTCTTGAGGCTGCTGTTGTATACCCTATTTTTAGTGCTGGTGGTATAGTTTTTATAATGTTTATGAGTTATCTTATATTTAAAGAGAGATTGCAGAAAAAAGAAAAATTGGCAGCTCTTTTAACTATAATAAGTATGATAATTATAAATATATAAATAAAATTTCATTTTATATTCAAAATAATATATATAGTCATATTTATTTTTAGATACTTTATAAATTTTTTATTCAAATAAAAATTATTTTTTTATCGTTAATAAAAAAACATTGTTTTTTAAGGAAATCGCTTTTCTTTTCTTTTTTAAAATAGTTTTTTTGTGATAAAATTACTGTTTTTTTATTTTATAAACTTTTTAAGGATTTTAATTTATTTTTATACGGTAATAATGTCTTATTTTCAGTTTACAGATTGTTTTTTTTTTATTATAATATAAGTAACTCAATACCTTATAATTGTAGATTAAGATTCTAAACGATTTTTAATTTACTAACTAACCACTTTAAGATATTTTAAATTATCCTCTAATTTAAAATAATCAATCTGTGGAAAAAGCCATCTTTATTAAAGATGGCTTTTTCTTTTTAATAATTTTTTTGTTTATTTTTTATCTATGCTTCTGATATTTCTATATTTAATTTCCCAACTAAATTTGATAATTCTTTCCTTAAACTTTCATCTGCTGATATATATATTCCTGGAACTTTATAATCTCTAATTTTATTAATATCCATATCTATGTTTTCATCTTTTGGAATTAATACTAATCTATCTTTTCCTGGATATTTTCTAGCTATATTAAATACTTTTATCAAAAGATTTTTTTCTTTTATAGTATCTATTCTAACATTCATATTTCTACTTTTATTTTTATTAGTATTTCCATATGAATTCATCATTATTTTTTCATTGCTAAATCCATCTTCATCCCTTATATCTTTTATATCTCTAGCAATTAATTTTGGTTCATCTTCTCCAGCTATATTCATGCTTCCTTTTATTAATACAATGCTGTCTTCATTTAAAAGTATATTATATTTTTTTAGAACTTGTGGAAATACTACAACTTCTATCGCTCCATATATATCTTCTAATGTAATAAATGCCATTATTTCATTTCTTTTAGTAGTCATTATCTTTTTACCAATCACCATTCCACCCATTATGACTTCTTTTTCATTGAGTTTCATGTAATTGACTTCATCTTCTTTAATTTCTTTAATTTTTCTCATATTTATAGTAGTTTTATTATCTAAATCAGACTTATACTCTGATAATGGATGACCACTTAAATACATGCTTAAAACTTCTTTTTCCATGTTAAGTTTTTCTTTATCTGTAAATTCTCTTACAAAAGGCATTTTAGAATTTATTTCTAATGTAGATTTTTTTTCAATATCAGTTGATATAGAATCAAATAATGATATCTGACCTTGTATATTATTTTTTCTATCCATAGCTATACTAGAAAGAACTGATTCATATCCAGCCATCAGAGTTGCTCTATTTTCACTTATACTATCAAATGCACCACATTTTATAAGACTTTCTATAACTCTTTTATTAGTATCTTTTGCATCTAGTCTTTTTGCAAAATCTACAAAATCTTTAAAATCACCATTTGCTTCTCTTTCTTTTACTATATTCTCTATTATATTCACACCAACATTTTTCACAGCAGCAAGACCAAATCTTATACTGTCTCCTTCAACAGAAAATTTAGCAAAACTTTTGTTTATATCTGGTGGATTTACAGGGATATTTAAAGTATTACACTCTCTTATATATTCAACAACTTTATCAGAGTTACCCATTATACTTGTTATAAGTGCTGCCATAAATTCTACTGGATAATGTACTTTTAAATATGCTGTTTCATATGCTAAAACTCCATAAGCAGCTGCATGGGATTTATTAAATGCATATTTTGCAAAATCAATCATGTCGTCAAATATTTTATTTGCATCTTCTTCAGATACTCCATTTCTTACACATCCTGGAATTTCTATATTTCCATTTTCATCAAATTTACCATGAATAAAATACTGTCTTTCTTCTTCCATTACATCCATTTTCTTTTTACTCATGGCTCTTCTAACTAAGTCACTTCGTCCATAGCTATATCCTGCCAAATCCCTAACAACTTGCATAACTTGTTCTTGGTATACTAAACATCCATAAGTTACTTCTAATATTGGTCGTAATTTTTCATTTATATAACTTACTTTTTCTGGGTTGTTTTTATTTTCTATATATGTTGGTATAGAATCCATTGGACCTGGTCTAAAAAGAGAAATTCCCGCTACAATATCTTCAAAACTATTTGGTTTTAATTGCTTCATAAAGTTTCTCATTCCAGAACTTTCTAACTGGAATACACCTAAAGTATTTCCTAAAGATAGTGTTTCAAATACTTTTTCATCATCGTATTCCATTTTTGAAAAATCTATATACTCAGTATAACCCTTTTTCTTTCTATTTTTTTCTATCAAATCTAATGAATCTCTAATTACTGTTAATGTTCTTAGACCTAAAAAATCCATTTTTAATAAGCCTAATTCTTCAAGAGTGGTCATAGTAAATTGAGTTGTTATAGAATCTTGGTGTTTATATAATGGTACATACTCATCTACAGGATTTCTCGCTATAACAACACCTGCTGCATGCGTAGACGCATGTCTTAATGTTCCTTCTAATCTTTTTGATATATCTATTACTTCTTTTGTTTCTGCATCTGATTCATATAATTCTACAAGTGTTGGATTTGTATCCATTGCCTTATCTATTGTCATTCCAAGTTCAAACGGTATTTCTTTTGCTATTCTATCTGCTTTATTATATGAAACATTTAATACCCTTGCTACGTCTCTGATTGCAATTTTAGCACCCATAGTACCAAAAGTTATTATCTGTGCAACATGGTCCTCTCCATATTTTTGTTTTACATAGTCTATTACTTCTTCTCTTCTTTCATAGCAAAAGTCTATATCTATATCTGGCATAGAAACCCTTTCTGGATTTAAAAACCTTTCAAAAAGTAAATTATACTTCATTGGATCTATATCAGTTATTTTTAGAGTATATGCAACAATAGAACCTGCTGCACTTCCCCTTCCTGGACCGACCATTATATTATTTTTCTTTGCAAAATTTATGAAATCCCAAACAATTAAAAAATATTCTACATATCCCATATTTTCTATTGTATCAAGTTCATAATTTAATCTCTCTTTATACTCTTCTGGACACTCTTTTCCATATCTTTCTTCTAATCCATTTTTGCATAATTCTCTTAAATATTCATCTGTTGTATATCCTTGTGGAACATCATACCTTGGAAGATGATATTTATTAAATTCAAATTCAACATTACATCTTTCTGCTATTTCATTTGTGTTATCTAAAGCTTCTTCTAAATCCGGAAATAACATTTCCATTTCTTCTCTACTTTTCAAATAAAATTCATCACTAGGAAATTTCATTCTATTTGTATCATCTATTGTTTTTTGCATTTGTAAACACATTAATATATCTTGAATTTTTGCATCTTCTTTATTTACATAATGTATATCGTTAGTTGCAACTAAAGGAATATTTAATTCTCTAGATAGCTTTACTATTTCTATATTTACTTGTTTTTGTTCCAAAATTCCATGATCTTGTATTTCTAAATAATAATTTCCATTCCCAAATATTTCCCTATATTCTAAAGCTAATTTTCTAGCTCTATCATAATTTCCATTCATTATAGCTCTTGGTACATCACCTGCTAAACAAGCAGATAATGCTATCAACCCTTCACTATGCTTTCTTAATTCCTCCATATCTGTTCTTGGTTTATAATAAAAACCATCTACATAAGATTTTGAAACTATTTTTATTAAATTTTTATATCCGGTCATATCTTTTGCTAAAAGCACTAAATGCCCTTGATGTTTATCATAATTAGGGTCTTTATCTGTTAATCTTCTAGGAGCTGTATATACTTCACATCCTATAATAGGTTTTATTCCCTCTTCTTTTGCTGCCTTATAAAAATCTATAGCTCCAAACATACTTCCATGATCTGTTATTGCCACAGCTTTCATACCTAATTCTTTTGCTCTTTTTACAAGAGTTTTTACTCTAGAAAATCCATCTAATAAACTATATTCTGTATGTACATGAAGATGTGTAAAATTTTTTTCCATTTATTCACCCCCTATTTAATTTATATAAAAAGAGACTTTTCAAATAATAGAAAAGCCTCAAATTTTATTCTATATTATATTTTTCTCTTAGATTATCTGCTATTTCCTGTATTTTCTTTAATCTATAGTTCACTCCAGATTTTCCAACAGGAGGAGTTAGCATTTCTCCAAGTTCTTTTAGTGTAAGGTCTTCATTTTCTACTCTAAGAAGTGCTATTTGTTGTAAATTTGTAGGTAATTTTTTTATACCTATTGTTTCTTCTATTATTCTAATATTTTCCACTTGTTTAACCGCTGCATTTACAGCCTTAGTAAGATTGGCTGTTTCACAATTTACTATTCTATTTACATTATTTCTCATTTCTTTAACTATTTTTACATTTTGAAGTTTTAAAAGAGCATTATGTGCTCCAATAAGACTCAATAAATCTGATATTTGTTCACTTTCTTTCAAATATACCACATAGTTATTTTTTCTAGCTACAATTTTACTATTAAATTCAAAACTATTTATCAAATCTCTAAGAGATTCTGCAAACTCCATATTGTTAGTTACAAATTCTAAATGATAATTTTTTTCTGGATCACTAATTGAACCTCCACCTAAAAAAGCACCTCTTATAAATGCTTTTTTTTGTTCTTCTGTTCTTATTAATTCTTCTGATATATCACTTTTAGGGAAAAATCCATCTACATTTTCTAATACCCCAACTTCTTTTAAGAACTTTTCTGCTCCCATATCATTTTTAACTATTAAAACGTAACTATTATTTCTTTTAAGCATCTGATTTTTATTTACAGCGATAGTGGTATTTATATTAAAATCATGTTTTAAAAGTTTAAAAACTTTCCTAGCTATTGAATTAAGTTCTGTTATTATTTTTAGATTCATTTTTTTAAATCCAACAATTTGTATACTTCCTGAAAGTCTTATTATACCAGCAAGTTCTGCTAAATTTACCTCTTTAATATCTGAATCTATTCTTGTTAATTCATTTTTCGTCTCTGCTGAGAATGACATTTTTTTATACCACCTACTGCCTATTGATTATTTAGTTTTTTCTTTATTTCTACAAGGGCTACTTTTATAATTTCTTTTTCATCATCATATCTAGCCATTTCCACAACTCTATCTATATGAACGAATTTTGCATCTACAAACCCTTCTTCTTTTTGAGGAACAGTATCCATATTTTTAGCATTCATAAGATACCAAAATACAGTTTTATGAACTGTTCTATTTTCATCCCAATTTTCTTTAAAAGTATAATGTATTTCGCCAAGATATTTATCTATCTCTGCTTTTACACCTGTTTCTTCTCCTACTTCTCTTAATGCAGCTTGTTCATGGCTTTCTCCTTTTTCAACCTTTCCTTTTGGGAGTACCCAATCTCCATTAAATTTTTTAAGTAGAAGAACAGCATTTCCAAACAGTACAACACCACCAGCACTTACTTCTTCTCTCATCAAATCCACTCCTTAAACTATTTTCTTTTCGAACATATAATATTATAAGTAAATAAAATTTATTAATTGTCTTTCATATTTTTTTCTTCTGAAATTATTTGCATAATTACTTTAGATACATTTTTAGCATCATGTCTTATATAATTATTTTTTATTTCAATAAGATCTGATTCTATTACTTTTATGCCTAATTTTTCAAAACTTTTTCTTTGTTTTTTATCCAATAAAACTTGCTCTGCTCCATCTTCATTATAACGCATAAAAACATCTTTATTTAAAATTTCTTTATTTGCTATTACATAATCAAGAATTTTTTTCTCTCCTGTATGTTCTATTATAGCATTTACATGATCATATAAATTATATTTTTCTGTTTCACCTGGTTGAGTCATTACATTCCCAACATATACTTTTGGTGCATCAGAGTTTTTTATAGCATCAACAACTCCATCTACTAAAAGATTTGGTATAACACTTGTATAAAGACTTCCTGGACCCATAATAATTATATCTGCATTTTTAATTGCATATATAACCTCTTTTAATGGCTCAATATTATCTCTATCTAATTTTAATCTTTTTATATATGTCTTTTCTTTCTTACAAGCTTTTGGAATAGCAGATTCTCCTTCTACTACTTTTCCATTGCCTAATTCTGCTACTAAGTTAACATCTTCTAAAGTAACTGGATATACTTTTCCTGTTATTGCAAATATTTCTCCTAACTTTGAAACAGCTGTTTCAAAATTACCATAAAGCCCTGTCATTGCTGCAAGAAATAGATTTCCAAAACTTTGCCCTTTTAAACATCCTTCTTCAAATCTATATTGCATTACCTCATTCATTGTTGGCTCTATATTTGCAAGAGCTAAAAGACAATTTCTAATATCTCCTGGAGGTAACAT
Organism: Peptacetobacter sp.; assembly: GCF_029264495.1. Taxonomy (GTDB): domain Bacteria; phylum Bacillota; class Clostridia; order Peptostreptococcales; family Peptostreptococcaceae; genus Peptacetobacter. The sequence goes on along the minus strand of NZ_JARIBH010000042.1, from coordinate 4,831 downwards.
TCCTAAGTCTTCTCTTAAAACTCCAGATCCTCCACCATCATCAGCAACAGTAACTATTGCAGTTATATTGTTTGTATAATACTTAAGACCTCTTAAAAAAACTGATTGTCCCGTTCCACCGCCAATTACTACTACTTTAGGATTTTTTTCTTCCAATTCTTGTCTTCTTCTTTGACTTTCTAATTTTGCTTTTCTAGCTTTAATGTATAAAATAGCTGCTATTATAAGTGCTATCCATCCCATTACACCGATTATAATATTTAAGTCATTCATAAAATGCCCCCATAAATTATTAACCAAGCATAGAGTCCCTATGTTTTTTGATTACTCTATATCCTTCTTTATAAAGCTCATCATAAACCATGTTTGCTATTGTAACAGATCTATGTCTTCCTCCAGTACAGCCAATACCTATTACTAGATGTTGTTTTCCTTCTTCTATGTACTGTGGTATTAAAAACTCTATAAAATCAAATAATTTTTCTACAAATTCTTCACTAACTTTAGAGTTCATAACATATTCTCTTACTTCTTTAAAATCTCCTGTTTTTGGTCTTAAACTTTCATCATAATAAGGATTAGGAAGAAATCTTACATCAAACACAAGGTCTGCATCTTTTGGAACTCCATATTTAAATCCAAAAGAAACTACTGATATTGTTATATTTGGAGTATCTTCCTCTAATCCATCTTTATATATTTTTGAAATTTCTTCTTTTAAATCTTTTGGTTTCATATTCGAAGTATCTATTATACATGTTGCATATTTCTTGAAAGGCTCCATAATCTGTCTTTCAATTTTTATTCCTTCAGGAATTTGCATATTCTTTGAAAGCGGATGATTTCTTCTAGTCATTTTATATCTTTTTAAAAGGACATCATCATTACAATCAAGATATAGTACTTCAAATCTATAATTAGCTTTTTCAAGATATTCTAGACTTTCGTGTAGTGCCTCAAAAAATCTTCTTCCTCTTATATCTACTCCTAATGCTACTTTTTCTATATTAGAATTGCCTTGAAAACAAATTTCAGCAAATTTTGTTATCAATGTAGGAGGCATATTATCTACACAATAAAACCCCATATCCTCTAATGCTTTCATTGTTTCACTTTTACCAGAACCTGATAATCCCGTTACTATAACAAATTTCATAATATTCCCCTCTTACTCTATAATATTTTCTATTCTTTTTATATCTATTCCTGATTTTTTTACTGTTTCTATTCCATTAGAAAAATTTCCTACCATAAAAGGCTTATGTGCATCTGATCCTATCATAAGTCTATTTTCATATTTTTCTATTTTTTTTAGTTGCTCTATATTTAGATGATTATGAGAACTATTTATTTCCAAAATAACATTTCTCTTTTTTGCCTCCCGTGCAATTTCTTCAATATATACTTCTCCTTTATCTCCAGGATGTGTAATCATAAATATATCATTATTTTTCATAGCATTTACAATAGCATCTGTATTATACCTTTTAGAATGTTTAGTTTTTAAAAGGTAATTATCTGCATGATTTAAAAGACATCTTAAAGATGTTGGTTCTGATGCAAAATGATATCCTGCTAAAACATAATCAAGTTGCTCTCTTATTCTATCATCCATATCAATTGTTCCTTTATTATCTAAAATATTACATTCCATACCTAAAAGTATATCTATCTCTTTATATTTTTCATTGAGAATATCTATTTCTTCTCTCATTTTAAATACACTTTCTTTATTAAGTCCATATAATAAATGTCTGTATCCATGATCAGATATCCCTATTTTTTTTAATCCTTTTTTTATAGCTTCTTGTACATTTTCTTCTATTGTACCTATAGCATGTTTTCTTTTACCACTTTTACCATTGCTATAAATAGTATGTGTATGGTAATCTGCTATTATCTTCATATCATCATCTCCGGTCTATTCTTCTTCACCTAGAATCTTAACTTCTTCCTCTAGCATGACACCAAACTTTGAATTTACTGTTGCTTTTACAGCATACATTAAATCTAATAGTTGTTTTGCTGTTGCATTTCCTTTATTTATAACAAATCCAGAATGTTTTTCAGATACTTGTGCATCTCCTATAGATAATCCTTTTAATCCACTATCTTGTATTAACTTCCCTGCAAAATATCCTTCTGGTCTTTTAAATGTACTTCCCGCACTTGCAAAATTAAGTGGTTGTTTTGTTACTCTTCTTTCTTTTAGATCATTCATTATTTCTTTTATTTCTTCATATTTTCCTTTTTCTAATTCAACAACTGCTGAAAGAACAATATATTCTTTTTCTATTATAATACTTTTTCTATACCCAAATTTCATATCTTTATTAGAAAGTTCTATTATATTTCCTTTTTTATCCATAACTTTCACAGTTTTTACTATATCCTTTATTTCTCCACCGTATGCTCCTGCATTCATAGTTACAGCTCCTCCAAAAGTTCCTGGTATTCCAGCTGCAAATTCAAATCCTTTTAACTCTTCATTTAATGCTGCATTTCCTATTTTTGATAGTAATGCTCCTGATTGTATCTCTATTTTATTTTCTTCTATTTTAAAATCACTAAAATTAGAACTTAATTCTATAACAACTCCTCTTATTCCACCATCTTTTATAAGTAAATTAGAGCCATTTCCTTTTATTATATATGGAATATTTTCTTCATTCACATATTGTACTATTTTTTTTAGTTCTTCTTCACTTTTAGGTCTAACTAATATGTCTGCTGGACCTCCAACTCTAAAAGTTATATGCTTTTTCATAGGTTCATCTATCATAATATCTTCTTTATTAACTATATTTAAAATGTCATTATATATTTTTTCTTTATTCACTTGATATCCTCCTTAAATTAATTTCAATATTAATTTTTATATCTATCTCATTTATCTATAACTATTTTCTATTTATTATTAAATTTATATAAGTTTTATATATTGTTTAAAATCTGTGCATTATACACCCAATTATATATTAATATAATAAATTAAATTTTTAAAAATAACAATATCTACGCAAAATAATTTCGGTATCTAAAATATAATATTTCACTTTTTCCTTGTAAAACATAGGCTTTATATGTTTTAATAATCATAAAAGCATTTTTATGTATATATTAAAAATTCCACAAATAAATATACATTTCGTTTCATTTCAAATTTTTAAATATTTTAGAAAGGAGATTTTTATTTGGAAAAATTATCATTATCAATATATGAAGTTACTCTTACTATTATATATCTTATAAATTTTGGTCTTGTAATTGACCTTATATTTAGAGGAAAAAGAAATATAGATAATACACTTACTTGGATTGTTATATTGGTACTTATTCCTCCTATAGGTTTTATATTATATGCTTTATTTGGTAGGAGTATTGCTAAAAAAAATATGTTTCGTATAAAAGAAAAAGAGGATAAAGTTATAAAAGACAAAGTTTTAGAATCCTATGTTGAAATAGAGTCAAATTTAGATCCGTATATAGATGAAAATAAGGATATGATTTACACTCTTGCAAATTCTAACAATGCTCATTATACAGATGATAATACTGTAGATATATACCCAAAGTCAGAACTATTTTTTGATTCTCTTCTTTCAGAATTAAAAAAAGCTGAAGAATATATAAATATACAGTTTTATATTTTTAAAGATGATAAAATTGGAAAGGAAATTATAGAAATACTTAAAGAAAAAGCTCAATCTGGTGTTGAAGTTAGACTTTTATATGATGCTGTTGGTGGCAGAAATTTAAGTAAAAAGTCTATTAAAGAAATGAAAGAGGCTGGTGTTCAAATAGGTAATTTCTTCCCTTCATTTTTAAATATTATTAACTTTAATTTGAATTTCAGAAATCATAGAAAAATAGTTGTTATTGATGGTAAGGTTGGATTTGTTGGAGGTTTTAATATTGGAGACGAATATCTTGGAAGAGATCCGAAGTTTGGAGAATGGAGAGATACACATATAAAACTTACTGGTAGTTGTGTTATTGACTTAAGTCTTAGGTTCCTTCTTGACTGGAGATATGTCACTAAGGAAAACTTAGATTTAGCAAAATACTTTACTAAAAAAAGAGAAAAATCAAATGGAAATATTGGTATCCAAATAGTTTCAAGTGGTCCTGATATAACTGAATTAGATGAAATAAAATATGGTTATATGAAAATAATACAAAAAGCTAGAGATTATGTATATATACAAAGTCCTTACTTGATTTTAGACAAGACTTTAATGGAAACATTAAAAGTTGCCTGTCTTTCTGGTGTAGATGTTAGAATAATGATTCCTTCTAAACCAGACCATCCTTTTGTTTATTGGGCTTCTTATTCTTATGCAGGTGAATTACTTGATTATGGAGCTAAAATTTACACATATGGAGAAGATGCTTTTCTTCATGCAAAGACTGTTGTAAGCGATGATTCAATTGTTTCTATTGGTACAGCTAATATGGATATAAGAAGTTTTGAACTTAATTTTGAGGTAAATGCTTTTATATATTCAGAAGAAAAGTCTAAAGAACAAAGGTTGATATTTGAAAGAGATATTGATAATTCTAGAGAAATAACAAAAGAAATATATGAAAGTAGATCTACTTATATAAAAATAAAAGAATCTATTTCTAGACTACTTTCTCCTGTTCTATAATAAAATACATAAAAGCAGCTACTTTGAGTATCTTCTGTATAAGTATACTAGCTATTTCTAATTCATATGCAGAAAATAATTTTGATAACAGTGATTATTCTAAACGTATTGAATCATATAGATATTCAGATGATAATAGAATAAATTCAAGAAATTGTTTCAGAAGAAGTTCTAATAGT
>NZ_JARIBH010000001.1 GCF_029264495.1 Peptacetobacter sp. | reverse complement strand
AAGATGTATATAATAGATTTATGGGAGTAGTATAAAAAAATAATTAAGTAGGGGGTGTAGTAGTGCTAATTAGATGTACAGAATGTAATAGTTTTGTTTCGGAAGAAGCAAAATCATGTCCAAAATGTGGCTGCCCAATAAGTATAATAATTGAAAATATAGAAAAAAATAAAGCCGATAATGAAAAAAAAGAAGTTGAACTAAACTCACATTCAGAAAATATAAATAAAAATGAGGACAGAGAAGAGCATGTAAATATGACTTATGAAACAAAGTCCGAAAATACAAATATTAACAAAGATAATTATAGAATTAATGAAATAAATGACTATGCGGATAAAATTTATTCTATTGGACTTAAAAAAATAGGATTCATCTTGGGAATTTGTGAAATTGGAATCTCGTTTATGATAATGCTAACAATAGCAGAATACTCTAGGCCATCAGCTATAGTTATATTTTTAATTGGATGTTTAATGGGGATTCTGATAATACAAGTTTTTAATGCAATAGAAACACTAGTTGTAAATAGTAACAAGCAGGTTTTATTGTTGAATAGTATATTGGATAAAATAAAAGAAAAATAATACCGATTTTATTAAAATGTTATGAAGGATGTGTAAATATGTCAACAAAATGTAGAGAATGTGGTAATTATATAGAAGAAGGAATAAAAGTATGTTCTGAATGTGGTTGCCCCAATCCTACTTTAGGACAAAAGGAAGAGGAAACTCCTCCTAAAAATATATTCAAAGTTTTGGCAATTATTTTTGTATTAGGTTGTGCTATTTGCCTATTATTACCCGATTTCTTAGAGGATCCAGAAGTAAAAATAGTTAAGGATAGCTTTCTAGAATGGGAACCAGATTATACTATAGAAAATTATATGGATAATTACTATGGTGAGGGTGGAAAATGGGAATCTCCTTATGATGGATATGTAGAATATACATCACCCGATGAGTTTGTTATAGTCGGATATCGTTTAGATGTAGAAAGTAATGAATATCAAATTGAGAGTATATCATATTCTGATGGAAGATACCTAACCTCAGATATGGATTTATTAAATTATATTGTTGAAACGTATGGATATACATCTGATAAAATAAGAAATGATATAGGACCGATAGTAAATAGCTTGAATGGATTACAAGATTTTACAGAACAACTAGATAATTTTTATAATTATTACAATTATTACTATTAAATAACGAGGAATAAATTCTTATTCCTGATAAGATAGCATTAATTTAAATTTAAAGGAGCATTATTGAATGTTCCTTTTTTATTTGTCTTAAATATATACATTGTGTTTTAAATAATGATAAAATAAAAGCAAAGTAATGAGTTATATTTTGGGAGGGGAAATATTATGAAAGATTTGAAGAAGTTTTTCAATTATTATCCAAATTGTTTAGAAAGTGTAAAACAGTTTAAGAGTTCATTAATGGAATACTATCCATCTCAAAAGAGAAAGGTTAATATTCTTGTTGCTATGTATGAGTGTGGGATGATTGAAAGTATAAAAGAAAGTATAAATAAGGATGACATAGACGATATAGTGAAATTTGTTGAACAGTTAGAGGATGAATATGGAATTGCTATTCAATATTCATATGATATAGTTTTAGATTTAAAAGATGCTTTAAAGAGCATAAGTGAAGAATGGAGTAATGGAAATAAAAATGAAGGTAGAGAAATAGTTAGAGGAAATCCTAATGAATACGATATTTATGAAACGGAATTAGGTTATTATATTACAAAATTTAAAGGCTTTGAAGAGGAAGAAATGACTATTCCAAATATGATAAATGGATGTAATATTGTAGGAATAGCAAAAGGTGTTTATAAGGGATGTTTAACAGTTAAAAAAATTAATGTAAGTGAAGGAATAAAAGTAATTGGAAGTGGAGTATTTCAAGATTGCAAATCATTAGAGAGTATTAAGTTGCCTAATAGTCTTGTTCAAATTGGTGGTAATTTAGCGAAATATGGAGAAGGTGCTTTTTCAAATACAAATTTGAGAGAGGTAGTAATTCCTCCTAATGTAGAATATATGGGAGCGTATACTTTTCTTGGATGTGGGAATTTAAGAAAAATTGAAATGAGTAATAAAATTGAAGTTATTCACGAAAGTACATTCAGCTTTTGTAATGCACTAGAAGAAATTATATGGCCAACGAAATTAGTAGAAATAGAAGAAGAAGCATTTTTTAGATGTAATAGTCTTCATAATGTTAAGATTCCTGATGGAACAAAAATTTTAGGAAGAAAGGCTTTTTATGATACATTTTTAGAAACAATATATATTCCTAAAACAGTAACTAAGATAGGAGATAATTTACTTTTCTATTATAGCCATTCAAGTGATAAATATACAATATATTGTGAAGCTAATTCTGTTGCTATGGAATATGCGAGAAAAAATAACATTAAGTGCAAAAAAGCTGATTTTTAGAATGACATATACTAAAAAAGGTTTTATAATAAATAAAAATTTCTATTATTTTGACTTTATACTAGTTTTAAAGTATAATATAAATAGATAGAGTTGAGGTGTTTGCTGGTAGCCCTGGCCAAAAATAAAACCAGAAATAAGTTGAGGTGTTTGTTGGTAGCCCTGGCTAAAAATAAAACCAAAAAAAGTTAACTAAAAGGAACATCATTTGATGTTCCTTTTTCTATATTTAAATAGTAAGAAAGGAACGCATAAATGAGTAATAATCATAATATTGTTTTAATAAGTGAAAAGTATTTCAAAAAATATAATTCTAAATTTATTGAAATGCTTGATGTTGCAAATATAAAAAAACAATCTAATAGAATGTATCTTTTTTTGAAAATAAAAATTGATGAAAATAATATATTAATACCTTTGAGGACTAACTTACCTAAATTAGGAAATGCTGTTGTAGGTTACCCTGTTCCTTCTAAAAGTAAGCCTAATGCAGGCTTTGATTATAGGAAAATGCTTATAGTTGATGATGAATATATAATACCAGTTGAAAGTTTGAATATACCAAATTCTCAGCAAAAAATTATATCAGAAAAATATAAAGTTATTGAAAGACAAGTTAAAACATATATAAAAAATTATAAAAAAGCTGTAGAAAAAAATCGTCAGTTTAAAGATAAAATGTTTAAGTTTTCTACATTGCATAATTTCCATAAAGAATTAAATTTAGAAAGGATATACAATATGAATACTGTTATGATTGTTGCTGCTGGTAGTGGTAAAAGAATGAATGCTGGTATGAATAAGCAATTTATAAAAATAGATAACAAAGAGATTATCGCACATACGATAGAGAGATTTTACAATTCTTCAATGATAAATGAAATAATTCTTTGTATAAAAAAAGAAGAAGAAGAATTTGTAAGAAAAAATATTTTAGAAAAATACCATTTTGAAAATATAATAATATCTTATGGAGGAAAAGAGAGACAAGATACTATAAATAATGGTCTTGATAAGGTTAGTCCTAATTGTGATATTTTACTTATCCACGATGGAGCAAGACCTTTTATAACAGATGAAATTATAGAAAATGCAATAAATGAAACTAAAAAATTAAAAGCTACAGTTGTAGGTGTTATGGTAAAAGATACTATAAAAATTGTAGATGGAAATGAAATAAAAGATACTCCCAATAGGGCAAATCTTTGGGCAGCTCAAACACCACAATCATTTGAATTTAATCTTATAAAAGATGCTTATAAAAAAGCATACGAAGATGGATTTTATGGAACTGATGATGCTATGATTGTAGAACGTGCAGGACATAAGGTATATATGATTGATGGAAGTTATAATAATATAAAAATAACTAGTCCAGAAGATTTAGCGATAGCAGAAATTATTTCCCGGAAAATAAAAGAATAGATAAACAACTAATAAAAATATTAAATATATAAAAAATAATATTATGAGATAGCTATAATAATTATTTAGATACAAAATAAATAATATTTACAAAAATAAAAATTATGTAAATTTTAGTATTAATATTGTGTTATAGTGACTATATGATAAGCAAATTTATAGGAGGAAAAAAATGAGAGTTGGAATGGGATATGATGTACATAGACTTGTAGAAGATAGAAAACTAATAATAGGAGGAGTTGAAATTCCTTATGAAAAAGGATTATTAGGACATTCTGATGCAGATGTACTTACACATGCAGTTATGGACTCAATACTTGGAGCTATGGCGATGGGAGATATCGGGAAACACTTCCCAGACACAGATCCAAAATTCAAAGGAGCAGATAGTTTAAAACTTATGGAGTACGTTTATGAAATAATGAAAAAAGAGGGATATATTATAGGAAATATAGACTGTACAATAATAGCTCAGGCTCCAAAGATGGCACCACATATACAAAAAATGAGAGAAAACTTTGCAAAAATATTAAATACTGATATAAAAAATATAAATGTAAAAGCTACAACAGAAGAAAAATTAGGATTTACAGGAAGTGGAGAAGGAATTTCATCACAAAGTATATGTTTGTTATTGACAGAAATGAATAAATAATATATTATGTGTAGTATAAGTGAAATTAATAACAGCAATTTAATAAATTCACAATATTATGCAATAATAAAGAAGTAGTAGGTCGTGGATATTTGACAGAGAGGAAATGACGGTGGGAAATTTCTAAATAAAAGCAACTGAACCAATCTTTTAGCTTAAAGGGGTAGCAACCTTTACGGGAGGAGCCGTTATACTCCATAAAGAGAATTACAATTCATTTGTAATTAACTAGAGTGGTACCGCGGAAATACAGTCTTTCGTCTCTATTTAGAGATGAAAGGCTTTTTTTATTATAAAAAATATACAAATTTAAATAAATTAAAGGAGAAAAAAGATGGCTAAAAACGATAAACAATTTGTTGAAGAAATTACACCTATGGAAGTTGACTTTGCTCAGTGGTATACAGATGTAGTAACAAAAACTGACTTAGTAGACTACGCACCAGTAAAAGGATTCATGGTTATAAAACCATATGGATTTGCTTTATGGGAAAAAATACAAGAATTCTTTGATGCTAAAATAAAAGCAACAGGACATAAAAACTGTTACTTCCCACTATTAATACCAGAAAGTCTTTTAACTAAAGAAGCAGAACACGTTGAAGGTTTTGCACCAGAAGTTGCATGGGTAACACAGGGTGGAAACAAAACATTAGAAGAAAGATTATGTGTTAGACCAACTTCAGAAACTATAATATGTACAATGTACGCTAAATGGTTAAAATCATATAGAGAATTACCATACTTATACAATCAGTGGTGTTCTGTTGTAAGATGGGAAAAAACTACTAGACCATTCTTAAGAACTTCAGAATTCTTATGGCAAGAAGGACATACTCTACATGAAACATATGAAGAAGCAGAAAAAGAAACATTAGATATTCTTCGTATGTACAAAGAAGTATGTGAAGATTTATTAGCTATGCCAGTAATAGATGGACAGAAATCAGAAAGTGAAAAATTCGCTGGAGGAGAAAGAACTTATACAATAGAAGCTATGATGCACGATGGAAAAGCATTACAGTCTGGAACAAGTCACTTCTTAGGACAGCACTTTACAAAAGCATTTGATATATCATTTGCAGATAGAGATGGAGGAATGTCTCATCCATACCATACTTCTTGGGGTATATCAACTAGACTTATCGGTGGACTTATAATGACTCACTCTGATAACAGAGGATTAGTACTTCCTCCAAGAATAGCTCCAACTCAGGTTATGATAGTTCCAATAGCTGCTAATAAAGGTGGAGTAATGGAAAAAGTTGATGAAATATATGCAGCTCTTAAAGAAAAAGGTGCTAAAGTTGAAGTTGACGATAGACCAAACTACTCAACAGGATATAAACTAAATGACTGTGAAATGAAAGGTATACCAGTAAGAATAGAAATAGGACCAAAAGACATAGAAAATAATCAGGCTATGGTATTCAGAAGAGATACTTTAGAAAAAGAAGCTGTTTCATTAGACAATTTAGTTGAACATGTAGTTGGATTATTCGATACTATACATAATGATATGTTCGAAAAAGCTAGAAAACATAGAGAAAACAGAACTTCTGTAGCTAAAGATATGACAGAATTCAAAAAAGCTTTAGAAGAAAAACCTGGATTTATAAAAGCTATGTGGTGTGGTTGCCCAGAATGTGAAGCTAAAATAAAAGAAGAAACAACAGCAACAATAAGATGTATACCATTTGAACAAGAAGATTTAGGAACTAATAAATGTGTATACTGTGGAAAAGAAGCTAAAGATATGGTTATAGTAGCAAAAGCTTATTAATAACTAAAAATAAATATAAAAATAAGAACATAAAATTTTAAAAATCATATACTATTGGAGAATATGGTTGTAAAATTAAATATAAGCCTGAAAAGTCTGCCATATTCTTTGATGGCAGACTTTTTATATATTTATATCAATGAATTGGAGGAAACTCAAATGAGATTTTCAAAAATGTTTATACCTACAATGAGAGAAATACCTTCAGATGTTGAGGTAGAAAGTCATAAACTTATGTTAAGATCAGGAATGGTAAGAAAAACATCTTCTGGAATATACAATCAATTACCTCTAGGATTAAAAGTTGAAAGAAAAATAGAAAAAATTATAAAAGAAGAAATAGAAGATGTAGATTATCGGGAAATGCTTTGTTCTGCACTTATACCATCAGAACTTTGGCAAGAATCTGGTAGATGGAATAGAAGAGGAGCAGAAATATTCAGATTAGAAGATAGAACAGGAAAAGAATATTGTCTAGGGCCTACTCACGAAGAAGTATTTACAGATATAGTAAGACAAGAAGTAAGCTCATACAAACAGTTACCCGTAAAACTATATCAAATTCAAAGTAAATATAGAGATGAAAAAAAACCAAGATTTGGAACTATGAGAACTAAATCTTTTACAATGTTTGATGCATATAGTTTTGATAAAGATGAAGAAAGTCTTGAAAAATCTTATCAAGAAATGATACAGAAATTTAAAAATATTTTTGATAGATGTGGAATAAAATATAGTTTAGTAAAAGCAGACTCTGGAATAGAGGGTTCTCCATCATCAATAGAATTTATGGTTAAATCAGAAATAGGGGAAGATGAACTAGCTATTTGTTCTGAATGTAGTTATGCATCTAATAGAGAAAGTGCAGAATCTATGCAAAGAGAATTTGAAAATGAAGAAGTTGGAGTATTAGAAGAAGTACATACTCCAGATGCAAAAACAATAAAAGACCTAGAAGAATTCTTCTGTGCAGATGGAAAAAGATTTGCAAAAACAATAATATACTATGCAGATGGAAAAACTGTAACAGTTGTTGTTAGAGGAGACAGAGAAGTAAACGAAAATAAAGTTAAAAAAGCTATTGGAGAAGTTGAAGAATTTGGACTTGCAACAGACGATAGAGTAAAAAATGTAACAGGTGCAGAAGTTGGATTTGCTGGGCCAATAGGAATAAACACAGATATGCTACTTATAGATGAAGAAATAGCAAATGGTAAAAATCTAATAACAGGTGCAAATAAAACTGGATACCACTTCAAAAATGCAAACTTTGGAAGAGATTTTGAAGGAATTGTTGGAGATTTTAGAAAAGTTAGAGAAGGAGATAAATGCCCTAAATGTGCTGCTCCTTTAAAAATAAGAAGAGGAATAGAAATAGGACATATATTCAAAACTGGTAAAAAATTCTCTGAAAATATGGATGTAAAATATAGAAGCGAAGAAGAAAAAGATGAATATATGCACTTAGGATGCTATGAAATAGGTACAGAAAGATTGACTGCTACAATAATTGAACAAAACTTTGATGCAGATGGAATAGTATGGCCATATAGTGTAGCTCCATTTGAAGTAGAAATAATTCCTGTAAACTTAAAAAATGAAGAGGTTGTAAATACTGCTGAAAGAATTTACAAAGAACTAAAACTTATGGGAGTAGATGTGCTAATAGATGATAGAGATGCTAGAGCTGGAACTAAGTTTAAAGACTCTGATTTAATAGGTATTCCTGTGAGAATAACTGTAGGAAGAGATTTAAGAGAAGGTCTTGTTGAAATGAAGTTTAGAAATAGCGAAGAAAGAGAACTAATATCTGCGGTAGATGCAGCAGAAATAGTAAAAGAAAAAATATCAGAACTTAGATAATAGGAAAAGAGGGAGTAACTCAACCAACACTTGCGTCTATACAGGCGACAGGCGTGTTAGTCGAGTTATCTCCCTTTTTTTGTATATAAATTTATATTATTTTATAATAGTGATTAAATATGTATAGATTGAATACAAATTACTTTCACTTAATATTTTATTTATTTAATTTTTTTGATTTAATATACAAATATATTGCCATTAGTAATACTAAAACAAGATATATATTTATTATAATTTTTCCTATGAATATATAAGCTATTGCAGCAACTATTCCAAAAATTAGCCCAATCATGCAAAAAGTATTGTTATTTTTTTCTGAAAATACATTTCTATGAATTATTCCAGATATTATAGAATATGTTATTACTAATAATGAATATAAATCTACTATTTTAAATGCTATTTTATCTATATTTTTTACATTAAATTTATCTAAAATAAATATAAATACAGGTATTAATATAGCAAGAATTAGTATATAGTAAAGAAATTTTTTATAATCTTTTTTATTGAAATCTAGCATTGTCTACATCTCCTTAATAATATTTATTAAATTTATTTTAAAAATGTTTTTAAATTTTTTTAATAATAACACTTTTTTATTTTTGGTACAATAAAAAAGTATTATTTGTAATTGATTTGTCATTAATTTAACCAACTGTTTTTTTCCTATTTTTGCAGTTATAAAAATTGATTAAATGAATTATTATAATTCAACGTATTGGCTTTTTTATATAACTTTTAATAAAATTTTAAAATTAAGAATTATTAATTTAAAATGAAAATTTACAAAATTATTATAGTTGTAATGAAATAAACAAATGTACAGATTTAAATGATACAATAAATAAGTTACACAGATTGGTAAATTTTATTAGGAGGTAACATATTCTGTAGCAAGTAAATCATTATCTGTTTTAAAAAGTGCTAGAAAAAGAGTTGTTAGTAATGGGTCAGCATCTGTAAAAACAAGAGTATTTTATAGACCAGCTAATAATGTTCATTGGTTTACATACTATTAAATTTATAATTATAGATTAGGTGATTTGTATGATACAGTTAACTGAAAAACAAGAAAAGATATTATATTTTTCAGCTTGGAATATATTTTCTGTAATAGCTTTTGTATATCTGTATAAAATAGTAGGATCACCTCGGACATTTACCCCATTGGCGTTTATGGGTAACTTCTATTTATTTGTTTTTAAATTTAAAATGCACGAACCAAAAGAAGAGGATGAGAAAATATCATTCAAATCAGGAGTATTTGTATGCATATTAGATGTGATAATAATACTACTTCTATTTGTAACAATAATTGTCCTAAAAAAAGCTGAACTTGTAAAAAACTTTGGAATACTTCTGATAATATATGCGATGTTTGGTGAAAAATATAGAAAAAAAGTATTTGAAAAAATAAGAGCGAGAAAATAAAAATAAATTGGCTGTTACAATTAAATGTAGCAGCTTTTTTATTTGGGTGGTAGCTAAGAAGAGAGATTATGAAATTTTATAGATGTCATTGCTTTTGCGTCTAGAAAAGAACTTCTCTTGTTAAAAAATTACACAAAATACGATGCTTCTAAAAGTTTACAACACTCTTTTGCTACTATAAAAAACTATCTTAAATAAGATTTATACTACATTCTTGCTTTAATTTTTCCATATCAATACAAAAAATATGTTATAATAAACTGTATAATAATGAGATTTTAGGCAATTTTGCCGAATTATTTAAATTAGGAGGAATTTTATGAGTAACGTAAGAGTAAGATTTGCACCAAGTCCAACAGGATTTGTACATATAGGTAGTTTAAGAACAGCTCTTTACAACTATTTATTCGCAAAACATGAGGGTGGAGAATATATATTAAGAGTAGAAGATACAGATAGAACTAGACTTGTTGATGGTGCTATAGAAAATATGCTTAATGCAATGAAATGGGCAGGAGTTAACCATACAGAAGGTGTTATGCTTGATGAAAATGGAAATGTAACTCAAAAAGGTGAATACGGTCCATATATACAGTCTGAAAGATTAGATATATACCAAAAATACATAAAAGAACTTTTAGATAGTGGTAAAGCATATTATTGCTTCTGTTCAAAAGAAAGATTAGATGAAGTTAGAGAACAGCAGAAAGAAGCTGGAGAAACTCCAAGATACGATGGACATTGTAGAGATTTAACTAAAGAAGAAGTACAGGAAAAAATAGATGCAGGTATTCCATATGTTATAAGACTTAGATTACCAGAAGACCACAAAATAACATTCACTGATCTAGTAAGAGGTGAAATGGAATTCAACACAAATGACTTAGATGATCAGGTACTTATAAAAACTGATGGATTCCCAACATATCATTTTGCAGTTGTTGTAGACGACCATTTAATGAAAATAACTCATATAATAAGAGGGGAAGAATGGGTTTCTTCAACTCCAAAACACGTATATCTATATGAAGCATTTGGATGGGAAAAACCAACATTTGTACATTTACCAAACATACTAAATACAGAAAAGAAAAAATTAAGTAAAAGACAAGGTGACGTAGCTGTTGAAGACTTCAAGAAAAAAGGATACCTTCCAGAAGGTCTTGTAAACTATGTAGCTTTAGTTGGATGGTCACCAGAAGATAATCAGGAAATATTCTCTATGAATGAACTAGAAGAAGCTTTCTCTATAGAAAGAGTTTCTAAAAGTGGAGGAGTATTCGATACTGAAAAATTAAACTGGGTTAATCATCACTATATGAAAGAAGCAGATGATGCTGTTTTAGCTGAATTATGTATGCCATACTTAGTAGAAGCTGGATACATAGCAGAAGATGAAAAAGAAGAAAAAATGGAATTAGTCAAAGAAATAGTAAGTGCAGTTAAAGAAAAACTTCACTACGCAAAAGAAATAACTGACCATGTTTCAATATTCTTTGGAGATAAATTTGAAATAGAAACTGAAGAAGGTATGGAATTCTTAAAATTAGAGCACATACCAACATTATTTGACGCTTTAAAAGAAAAAATAGAAGCAGCAGAAAGTTTTGATGCAGATAGCAACTTTGCTATACTAAAATCAATACAGAAAGAATACAAAATAAAAGGTAAAAACTTATACATGGGATCAAGAATAATGTTAACAGGACAGATGCATGGTCCAGATATCCCAAAAGTTATGGAAGTATTAGGTAAAGAAAACTGCCTAAAAAGACTTGATTATGTAAAAGCAAATGTACTAGACAAGTTAAACTAGTATTAAAATAAATATTAGTTACAATATAAGAAAAGTCTTGATATATTAAAGGATGTTTGGGTATATACTTAAACATAACAAAAAGACAAAGAGGTGATTTAAATGAGAGTATACAATACATTAACAAACAAAAAAGAAGAATTTGTACCATTAGAAGAAGGAAAGGTAAAAATGTATGTGTGCGGACCTACTGTCTATAACTATATACATATAGGAAACGCAAGACCATTTATAATGTTTGATACTTTAAGAAGATACTTAGAATATCAAGGTTATGATGTAACATATGTACAGAACTTTACAGATGTAGATGATAAAATAATAAAAAGAAGCCACGAAGAAGGAATAACACCTGAAGAAGTAGCAAAAAAATATATAAACGAATACTTTGTTGACTGCGATGGACTAGGAATAAAAAGAGCGACAGTTCATCCACAGGTTACACAAAATATTCCACAGATAATAGAATTTATCAAAGAACTAGAAGAAAAAGGATACGCTTATGCAGTAAATGGAGATGTATACTTTGATACTAGAAAATTTGAAGGATATGGAAAATTATCTGGTCAGAATATAGATGACCTAGAAGCTGGAGCAAGAATAGAAGTCAATGAACAGAAAAAACATCCAATGGATTTCGTTTTATGGAAAGCTAAAAAAGAAGGCGAACCAGGTTGGGATAGTCCATGGGGTGAAGGTAGACCAGGTTGGCATATAGAATGCTCTGTTATGTCTAAAAGATATCTTGGTGAAACAATAGATATACACGCAGGTGGACAAGATTTAACATTCCCTCACCATGAAAATGAAATAGCTCAAAGTGAAGCTAGAAGTGGTAAACAATTTGCTAAATACTGGATGCACAATGGATATATAAATGTAAATAACGAAAAAATGAGTAAATCAAAAGGAAACTTCTTTACTGTAAGAGATATATCTAAAAAATATGACCTTGAAATAGTTAGATTCTTCCTATTATCAGCTCATTATAAAAGTCCAGTAAACTTCAGTGACGATTTGTTAGCTCAGGCTGGAGCAGGACTTGAAAGACTTTATAATACTAAAGAAAAATTAGTATTTACATTATCTCACTTAGAAGGTGAAATGACAGATGATGAAAAATCACTAGTTGAAGAACTTGATAAATTTAGAAATAAATTTGTAGAAGTTATGGATGATGATTTAAATACTGCTGATGCTATAACTGCTATATTTGAACTTTCTAAATTTATAAATCTAAATGTAGATGAAAACTCATCAAAAGAATTTGCTCAAAAATGTCTTGATGAATTTAATGAATTAACAAGCGTTTTAAATATAGTAAATAAAGAAAAAGATAACACTGTCGATAAAGAAATAGAAGAACTAATAGAAAAAAGAACAGAAGCTAAAAAGAATAAAGACTTTGCAAAAGCAGACGAAATAAGACAACAACTTCTTGATATGGGCATTGTTCTTGAAGATACTAGACAGGGTGTTAAATGGAAAAGAGTATAAAAATGGATAGAATGGAATTAATAACTATGTCTCCACTTGTACTTGCATACCTTGGAGATACAGTATATGAATCATATATAAGAGAATATCTTATAACTAAAAACCCTAACAATAAAGTTAATGCTCTCCATAAAACAGCAATAAAATATGTAAATGCAAAATCTCAATCTAAAGTAATACATAGAATAGAAGCTGAACTTAATGAAGATGAGCAGAGAATTTTCAAAAGGGGAAGAAATCAGAAATCAAATACTGCTCCTAAAAACATGGATATAGTAGATTATAAACATGCAACAGGATTTGAAGCTCTGATTGGATATCTTTATCTTGATAAACAGATAGATAGACTTGAAGAAATTGTTAAAAAAGGCATTGAAATAATAGAAGAAGATATGTAAATTTTGAAGGTGCTGCCGTAAATATTTTGTATTTATGGTAGCACCTTTTATAATATATTATCTTTAATATATATAAATTAATACAATTCAGGTCAATAAAATGACCATTCAGGTAAATTTGTTGAAAATTTCATAAAAAGATGTTATTTTTTAAGAAAAAGGATATGGAGGTGGATCTAAAATGGTCGAATCCATTGCTAACAAGATAACATCTTTTTTAATTTCTAATAGAACAATAGAACAAAAAGAAAAAGAATTATATTCATATGCATTCAGTGTATTAATAGGATTTTTAATCAATATATCGACAATATTATTCATAGCATATATATTAAATATATTTAAAGAAACAGGATTATTTTTACTGTGTTACTGCCCGATTAGACAATTTACAGGTGGATACCATGCAGATAATTATAAAAAATGTTTATTAGTTTTTATGCTACTTTATTTGGTTAATATATGCTTTATCGAATTTGTTTTTTATTATAAGTTAGATTATTTACTTTTGATAGAGATGATAATAGCTTATATAGGTATTTGTTTTTTATCTCCATTGGAACATAGGAATAATCCTTTTAGTAAAATAGAGTTAAAAAGATTTAAAAAAGTAGCAATACTTCTATCAAGCATAGTTGTAGCTCTAGTATTAATAGTAATGCTAGATAATAATATATATAAATCTATATATTATGTAGCATCATCTATTATTTGTGTATTTATTATGCTGATAATAGGAATTATAAAACAAGAGATAGGTGGAGAAAAATGAAGAAAAATTTAAATAATAAAACTTCTATAGAATAAGAAGATATATTCTAGGAAGTGTAGAATTTAAGTTTTAAGAAGATAAATTTATAGTAGTTATATGGATATCGATTAAAAATAATGCCCAGTTGGAGCTATAAAATGCCCAGTTGGGCATTTTTATTGAATTTATATTAATGAATATGTTATTTTATAAATAAAAAAGAAATTGGTGCTTAAGTACTAAAATAAATTTATAAATTACAAATAAAGAAGTTGTATTAGAAATTTATTCAATTATAGAGTTATGAATGTA
>NZ_JARIBH010000070.1 GCF_029264495.1 Peptacetobacter sp. | reverse complement strand
CCAGTTGAATTGCTGGAGATTTTTTATACTAATCTTTATCTTTTAAAAATAAAAAATCTATAGATGATGTAAATAAATACAATAGAATAGAGAATAACACTTTTGTCTTAAAAGGTATATAAATAGATTTCATGATAGTATCTACAAATAAAAGTATTATTAAAACTAAAATAAATTCGATAAAAAATTCTAAGAATTTATAAAGAGATTCTGGCACAAAACCTTTGTAGTGTATAAAATCTAAAATAGGTGTACTTACAAAATCTAAAGGAATATTTAAACAAACAAATATAAGGAAAAATAAAAAAACTGATTCTATAGAGTTATACTCAAAACCAATAAGAGTTAGAAGTCCAACACCTATAAAAGTCATAATAAAATAAATAAAAGCAAATGAAACTATTATAACTAAAGAAAAAGTTATAATCATATTTATAATAGAATTTTTATCTTTTTTAGAAATTGAACTCACCTCCACCAAAATATTTTGATAATATAAATTTAAATAAACATCATCATTCTTAAAAATTCAAAATAATTATCTGTATTGAAGATAACAGTTTTTGTATCTTTTTTCAACATATTTGGATAAAAAGAAGCTTTATGTGCATCTTTATGTTCTCTGAATCTTATTTCAATTTCAAATTTATCAGGAAGAGCAATTTTACAATTTTCAAAATTACTAGATAATATATTTTTAGCATTATTTTTTATTAAATCTAATGCTATTTCAGGGTGCATAGAAATAGATGCACCACCATTGCCTTCTAGTACAGAAACTGTTGAAATATTTTTATTTAAATTTTTTGCCGATTCACATAAGGCTTTATCCCCACTTAAAAATACAACAGGAACATCAAAATATGCACTTGTAAATGCATTTATAATAAATTCAGAAACAAATTCTCCGTTTATTTTTATGTAATCAAATTTTAAATACATTGTATGTGATAATGGATTTTTATCAGAAAATGCTCCAGAATGGTATCCAACAAAAGCAACAGCATCAAATGATGAATCTAGACAAGACATCATACAAAGAGGGTCTTCTGTCCAACCTCTTATAAGTTTTATACCCGAAAGTTTTGGTAGCATATCATAAATAATATTTCTGCCGTCTTCATGAGCATCTTTAATTATAATTTCATCAAAACCAGATTCATATGCAGCTGTACAAACAGATGCGACTTCTTTTGACATTTGAATTCTAAAATTTTCCCATTCAGGATTATTTGTAAAAGTTTCATTCCAATCGACAATTCCACAAACTCCTTCTATATCAGCACTTATATAAAGTTTCATACTTTCCTCCTAAGTCAAATAATATTATGTACATATAATATTACCTTATTCTATTTAACTTTTATACAATTTTATAAATAATAATTAAAAAAAGTATTAAATTAAATAGATAAATATTTAAATTTCATAAAAATTAAGCTAAATTTCAAATAGATATGATATAATTTCTAATATAAAATCAAAAGTTTTATAAAATACAACTATATTGACAAAAGAAGTAAGTTTTTAGGAGGTATAAAATGTCTGAAATAATAGATTTTAATGAATTAAAAAATAAAGTAAAAGAATCAGATGTAGATAAATTTGAAAACTATATGTATAGTCTTTATACTGATGTATCTAGTGGAAAACTTAGTATGGCAGGTTTTTCTAGAAAAATGATGGAGTATATGAATAATAATAATATATCTCAAGAAAAATTTTATAAAATCCAACAAAAATTTATGGAAAGATATGGTATAGATACAAAAGAAATGGAAGATCAGCTTAAAAAATTTGGCTTAGATCCAGAAAAAATAGCTGGAATAAGCTCATCTAATCCATCACAAGAAAGTGTAAATCGGTATACAAGTGCATCAGGATTTTATGAGAAATACAGCCAAAAAATAAATATAAAAAATAGTATAACTTCATATATAAAAAATGATACAAATGATATAGAAGTTATTATAGATGAAAATAAAGTTATGCTTTGTAGCGATAAAAAAATAGATTTGAATGATAAAGAGCTTAATGAATTTTTACGGGCTTATAGAAATATGTTTAATGGAACTATAAGGGTAGTGATTTGCGAGACAACTAAGAAATATGACTACAAATAACCTTTATAATTTTATAAGGGGGAATTTAAAATGGAAATTAATGAAGGAAGAATGTCTATAAACTCAGAAAGATTAAAAAAAGCTGCTAGACATTGGACAAGTTTGCTAGAAGGATATAATAATATGGCAAAAATACCATTAGATTATTTTAATAAAGAAGAAAATGGTATTATATCAAAAGAGAAAATAATTGTAAATGAAAAAGATTATATGAAACTTAAAAAACTTTCTGAAAAATATAAAATAAATATAACAGATATAATAGAGTTTATTTATGGTCTTATTTTACAAGAATATACTTTTGAAAGAGATGTAATGTTTGGTAGTACAATGAATATAATTCCTGTAAGGATAGAAACTGAAGAAAAAGAGATTTTTATAGATGCACTCAAAAAATTTATATTACAAAAAAATAGTTCAAAAGAATTTTTAACTTATATGCTCTCAGAAATAGAAAAAAATAGTCCGTTAGATAATAAACTTATAAATACAATTTTTGTAAGTGGAAATGTAGATATGTATGCAAAAGATATGATAGATGATCTAATGAGATTGAAAAAATATGAATTTGCTGTAGATATGGTAGCTGGAGAGGGAACATTAGTTATAAGAACAAAGTATATGCCTTACAAATACAGTAAAGATACAGCAAAAAGAGTTTTATCAATGTTTGAAAAAGTGATTTCTCAAATTGTAGAAAATGAGTATATAGAGATGAATAAAATTAGATTTGTACCAGAAGAGGAAGAACTTAAGATTTTTGAAAAATTTAATATGAGTTGCCAAAAAAGACCTCCAGATATGACTTTTATGGATGGATTTTATGAGCAAGTAAAAAAAACACCAAATAATATAGCTATTAAAGATGATAAAGTTTCTATGACATATAAGGAATTAGATATTATTACAGAGAGATTAGCAGGTTATTTAAATAGTATAGGAATAAAAAGAGAAGACACAGTAGCATCTATTTTACCTAGAAATATAGGAGTTATAATAGCTGTTATAGGAATAATGAAATCTGGAGCATCTGTTTTTCCTATAGATATAAGTAATCCTACATTGAGAATGACATATTTATTAGAAGATAGCGATGCTAAATTGATTTTGACTTCAAAAAAATTAGTTAAAAAAATTCCAAATATGGATAAAAAATTATTGTTTATAGAAAATGAATCAATATTTAATACTGATTTGCCAATAACAGAAGATGTATATCCGGATAACTGTGCATATAGGATATCTACATCAGGTTCAACGGGAAGACCTAAGTGTATATCAATAGAACATAGAAGTCTTATGAATATGTGTATGTATGCTATAGATTATATAAATGCAAATGAGAAAGACATTTGTGGAGTATATTTAAGCTTTAGTTTTGATGCTGCAATAAAACAAATACTACCATATTTATTATGTGGTGCATCTGTTGATATAATTCCACAATCAGCAAGAGAAAATGAATATACAGTAAATGAGTATTGTGAAAAGAAGAAAATAACAATACTTGCAGTACCGACAATATTTGCAAAAAGATTTATAAAAAATTGTGATAATAAGTATTTAAGGGTACTTCAATCAGGTGGAGATAAATTAAAAGGATATAAAAAGAGAAACTATAAAATATACAATGAATATGGTCCAGCAGAATTTACTGTTATAGCTACATCTTTTTATGTAGATAAAGAATACGATAAAATTCCAATAGGTAAACCTATATACAATACATATGCATATATTTTTGATATGAATGGTAATATATGTCCTATAGGAGTTCCTGGAGAACTCTGTCTATCAGGAATACAAATTTCAAGAGGATATATGCATAAAGATGAACTTACAAAAGAAAAATTTGTAGAAAATCCATTCGCTTTTGATAAATATACAAAGTATATGTACAGAACAGGTGATTTAGCTAAGTGGTTAAAAGATGGAAATATTGATTGTATAGGAAGAATGGATAGTCAGGTTAAAATCAAAGGAATAAGAGTTGAAATATATGAAATAGAAAATACTATAAATAATATTCCAGAAATTAAAAGCTCAGTATGTGTTGCTAGAGTAGATGAAAAAGGAGAAACATATCTTAAAGCATTTTATGTATCTGATGAAGAGGTAGATCCTAAAAGGGTAAAAGAATATTTACAAATATCCTTACCTCCATATATGGTTCCAGATTATATTATGCAAATAGAAAAAATACCTGTTACTCCAATAGGAAAAGTAAACAAAAAAAAATTACCAAAGAAAAATATACCTATTTAATAAAATCCCTATATCAATTAGATATAGGGATTTTTACTTATAGATAAATACTTCTAAAAGTATTTTAAGGAAAAAATAAAGATTCTATAAAGATATAACATATTTCATTTACATATATATATCTAAGGACTAAAATAAATATATAAATAATATGTTTATATAAAAAATTTTTAATAAGATATAATTTTAATTGTATAAGAGGAGGTAAATAATATGAAAAAAAATAGAAAATTAAAAAAAGAATTTAAATTATTTATCACTATCGCTTCGGTTTTAATGCTTATATTTATATCAGTAAAAACTATTACCTATATTAATAATGAATCATTAAAAAATAATAAAGATTCTATCCATATAGAAAATAATAAAGATGAAAAAGTAAATAAAGAAATAGTTTCTATACCAGAAAATATAAATGATAATGATATAATAAAGTATTTGAAAGAATTTCAACATAGAGCAGAAAAAGATGAAAGATATAATGATGTAATTAAGAAATATAAAGAATATCCAAAAGATATATTAAATTTACTTTATAGAAATGATGAAACTATAGATTTTGTATTGAGTAAATCTGAATTTAAAATACCAAATTTATTTATTAAAATTGACCAACAATGTGGAAATGGTGTTATTCCTAAATTGCAACAATGGGATCCAAAATGGGGATATTTTAAATATGGTAATAATGTATTAGCTATAAATGGATGCGGACCTACAGCTGTATCTATGGTAGCTTCTGGACTTACAGGTAATAAAGGAATAACTCCAATAAAAGTTGCTAAATATAGCGATTCTAATGGATTTCATGAAGTATCTGGAACTAGTTGGAATTTAATGTCTGATGGAGTAAAAAAATTTGGAATAAAAGGTTGGAAAATAGATAATACAAAAGAAGAGTTTGTAAAAGCCTTAGAAAATAAAAATCCAATAATATGTAGTGTTGGACCAGGATTTTTCACTCAAGAAGGTCATTTTATAGTTATTTCGGGAATAAAAGATGGTAAACTGATAATACATGATCCAAATAGTATAAATAGAAGTGAAAAATTATGGAGATATGAAGATATATATAAGCAAATAAAAAGTGCTTGGGCTTACTCTAAAGATTAAAAGTGTATAAAATTTGTAACAAAATACCGATAAATCTATATTTAATAGAATAAATAGTGTATAATCTAAATATATAAAAGTATATAGAATTTATAATCTAAGAAAGCTTGTTGATATTATTAACAAGCTTTTATTGAAAATAAGGAGATATTATGAAATCGAATAAAGATATGGTATATGAACATATGCAAAGAATTTCCAATAAATATTATGGAAAAGAAAGGAAATTCTTTACAACAAAAGAGTTAGCAGAAGAATTAGAAATGCAAAGAAGCAATATAAGTTCAATTCTTAATACTCTTGTAAAAGAGAGAAAAGTAGAAAAAAGTTCTGGAAGACCAGTACTATACAGTATATTTAATTTAGAAGGTAAAAAAGAAGAAAATAGTTGTTTTAAAAAATTAATAGGGTATAAAAGTAGTCTAAAAAATCAAGTTCAACTTACTAAAGCTGCTTTACTATATCCAGAAAATAATTTAAATACAATAATAATTGGTGAACCTGGTTGTGGAAAGAGTTATTTCGCTTCACTAATGTATGAATTTGCAAAAAACAATAATGTTATAGATAAAGATTCTCCTTTTGTTGTATTTAATTGTAAAAATTATGAAGGAGAAGAGAGTAAAATACAAGAGGATTTATTTGGTATAAAAAATTATGAAAATAGTGCTCTTTATAAAGCAAATGGTGGAATACTATTAATAGATCATATAAATATTTTTACAGCCAAAGAGAGAGAACTTTTATTTAAAGTATTAGAAAGAATCGGAAACAATAAATATAAAATAATGATTATATGCACAGCAGATATGGATAATAAAAAAACAACATTAGAAGAATTTGCTTCTAACTTTTCAGTAAGAATAAATTTACCAAAGTTAGAGGAAAGAACTATGGTGGAAAGATTTAATTTAGTACAAAAATTCCTTATAAAAGAAGCGAGTAGAATGGGGAGAAAAATAAAAATAGATTCAGAACTGCTTAGAAGCATATTACTTTATAAATGTGATAGAAATATAAAACAACTTAGAGATGATATAAAGTTTGGTTGTGCAAATGCATATGTCAGAGAACATGAAAATAGTGATGAAGTAATTTATTTATATATAAGAGATTTCCCAACGAATGTTAGAAAAGGATTTTTATATTATAAAGAATATAGAGAGGAGATTGAAAATTTAATTCCTAAAAATTATTCATATACTTTTTCTGAAGAAAATATAGAAAAAGAGGAATATACTAAAATTATAAAAAATAATAAAAATATAAATATGTATGATATGATTGATTCTAAAATAATAGAATTAAAAGAAAGAGGAATAGATAATGAAGGAATAACAACTATAATAAATGCGGATATTTTAAGTAGTTTTAAAAATTTAACTAACAAGGTACAAAATAGTAAAATAGATAAGGATTATATATCAAAAGTTGTCGATATAAGAATAATAAATTTAGTTGAAAAATTCATAAAAGAAGCTTCAAATAGATTTGATAGAATTTATCCAGAAGCTGTATTTTATAGTTTATGTCTACATTTATCAGCTAGTTTAGAAAGAGATAATTCTCTACAAAGGTTAACTAATGGTCAGATAATGGAAGTTATAGAAAACTATAGAGAAGAATATACTTTTTGTATGAAATTTTGTGTAGAAATAGAAAAAGAATTTAATGTACGTTTACCAATAGATGAAATAGTATTTATAACTATGTTTATTTGTGAAAACATAACAACAGAAAGAAATACAAATAAGCCAGTAGTTCTAGTAGCTATACATGGAAACTCAGCAGCTTCGTCCATAGCAGATGTTGTAAATTCAATAACAAAAAACAACAATACATATGCTTATAATTTATCTTTTGATAAAGATATGAAAACAGCATATGATGAATTTAAAGAAGTTATACAAGAGATAGATAATGGAAAAGGTATTATAATGATATATGACATGGGGTCTATAAAGGCGATGGCAGAGATGATAAGTCAAGAAACTGATATAAAAATACGGATGTTAGAAGTACCTATAACATTGTTGGCAATAGACTGTTCTAGAAGAGTAAATATGACATCTTCTCTAGAAGAAGCATTTGAAGGGATGATAAATTCCTATCATGAAAATTATCCTATGATAAAAGATAGTTATGAAAGGAATAAAAATAACAAAGTGATTGTAACTTTGTGTATGAGTGGTAAAGGAGGAGCTATACAGATAAAAAAATATTTAGAAACACATTTAAAAGAAAAAAATATAGATATAATACCACTTGCTATAAATAATAGTGATTATTTACTTTCAGAACTTGAAAAAATAAGAAAAAAACAGACTATTTTATATATAATAGGCACATATGACCCTCAAGTATATGGAATACCATTTATTTCTGTATCAAAATTATTCCAAACTCCAGTTGAGAAATTAGATGTTCTTTTAGCACTAGAAAATGTTGAACTATCTGAAGCAATAGATTATAAGACAATAATAAATTATCTAGGAGAACAGTTTAAAGGCGTTGATATGAAACTTTTAGAAAAAGATTTATTAGAATCTATGAAAAAGATTAAAAAAATATCTAATGGACTCACTATAGATCAAGAAATAGGATTATTTATGCATATAGCATGTACAGTAAATCGAATGATTAACAAGGAAAAAATGTATGCAAATATACACAAAGCAAAGATATTAAGTAAAAATAAACAAATTTATAATCAATTAAAAGAAATACTAGAAGAAATAGAAATAGATTTCAATATACTATTTAATGATGATGAGCTTGCAAATATTATAAGTTTAATTAAGCAAATATAATTTAGTCATCAAATATGCATTATAAGAGAGATAATTAAATTTTAAAATTTAATTATCTTTTTTTGTGTATAAAATTTTCGACTATAAATAATCTTTAAAAAGAATAAAATTAATAAAAAATAAAATAATTACAATAAATTTACTTCTTTATGCTATTTTGAAAGATATAAGTGTATAAAAAATAAAACAAGTGTATAAAAAAATATGTTTTCCTAAAAAATGAAGTGTTTGACGGTTTATACATAAAAATGCATAATATAAACTGTAATCAGAAAAAATCAGAAAAAAGAAAGTAATTTATCAGGAGGATATAAAAATATGAACACTGAAACAATAGCAATGACAATAATAGCTTTTTCAGGAGATGCAAGAACAAAAGCATTCAATGCTCTTCAAGAAGCTAAAAAAGGAAATTTTGAAGAAGCTGATAGACTAATGGCAGAAGCTGATGAAAATGCTTTAAAAGCACATAATTCACAGACTGAATTATTAGTATCTGAAGCAAATGGTGAAAATCCAGAAATAAATGTTCTTTTAATACATTCACAAGATCATTTAATGACAAGTATGTTAGCACAAGATCTTATAAAAGAAATGATAGATATGTTAAAAAAAATGAACTAAGAAAATAAAATTTAAATTATAGTGAAAAGGAGAAATTATCATGAAAATATTATTAGTATGTGGTGCAGGAATGTCAACAAGTGTTTTAATGGGGAAAGTAAGAAAATGGGCAGCAGCAAATGGAGAAGATATAGTTATAGAAGCAACTGGACAGAATAACTATGAATCTGAATGGCATAAATATGATTGTATATTAACTGGTCCTCAGATAGCATATAAATTAAATGAAATAAAAGAAACTGTAAGTATACCAGTAGCACAGGTTCCAGCAATGGATTATGCAATGGGAAATGCAGCTAATGTTGTAAAACTTGCTCATGATATAACTGGAAAATAATAAAAAGATAAATATTTGGAGGAAATTGATGAGTAAAATAGAAAAATTTGCAAACTCTAAGTTTATGACTAAACTTAATGAAGGTAGTATAAAATTATCTCAAAGTCCAGCATTTTCAGCAATAGCAACGGGAATGGGATCAACAATGGGACTTATTATGGTTGGTGCTGTTATACAGATTATATGTGCTGTAATGAATTTAGTTTTTAAAGTTCCAATAGAAAGTACATTATATCAAACAGTATATATGCCATATAAATTAACAATGGGTCTTTTAGGTATGTTTATGTGCTTCTCATTAGCATATAATTATGCATCTAAATTCAAACTGTCAGCATTACAATCAGGATTTACTGCTTTAGTATGTTTTATATTAGTAAGTGCTCCTATACAGACTGTAACACAGGGGAAAATGAGTTTTGATGCACTTAACTTACAAGGATTAGGAGCAAACGGAATATTCGTTGCAATCCTTGTTGCATTATCAACTGTACGTATAACAAAAGTTGCCACTGAACGCAACTGGGTAATAAAAATGCCAGATGTTATACCAGAAGGTGTGTTAAATAGTTTTAATAATATAATACCTGCAGCTATAAATATAGCAGTTTGGTATGGTTTATCAATAGTAATATCTAATGCTACAAATGGAGCATCTACTTTATCAGGATTAATAACTTATGTTATATCTATACCTGTTAATTATTTAGTGTCTGTTCCAGGTATGGCAGTTGTAGCAATACTTTCAGCTATATCATGGTTCTTTGGAATACATGGAGGATCTGTTGTATTTACAGCTATAATGCCAGTATACTTTGCAGCATATGCAACAAATGCTCAATTAGCTGCAGCAGGACAGCCACTTGAATTTAATCCAGTATTCTTATATGGTGCATTAAGTATAATTGGTGGTTCAGGAAATGTATTAGGACTTGTATTATTAGGATTAAAGAGTAAATCTAAACAAATAAAAGCTATAAGTAAAGCATCAATAGTACCAGCTTTATTCAATATAAGTGAGCCAGTAGTATTTGGTTTCCCACTAATGTACAACCCTATATTACTTATACCATTTGCACTTAATCCAGTTATAGTTTTAGTATTAATGTATGGTGCTTGGCATTTTGGATTGATGGGATTACCTCAAGTATTACTTATGACTTGTTTACCAATTGTTCTTATGCCATTTTTAGTAAGTTTAGACATAAGAAACAGTATATTCTCAATATTAATGCTGCCAGTAACAACATTAATTTGGTATCCATTCTTTAAAGTTTATGAAAAACAATGTGTAGAAAAAGAAAAACAAGAAGAATTAGCTATGGAAGGATCTAATAATCCAGATATTGTTACCAATTAAGTTAATTGAATAATTGATATTAAATTAGGGAGTTCTAAATATTTAAAGAATTCCCTAATTTAGAATATTAAAATATTAAATTTATATAAAGGAGTATATAAATTATGGCAAAAAAAAGATTAGGAATTTCTATTTATCCAGAATATGCTTCAATGGAAGATAATTTAAAATATATAGAAACTGCCTCAAAATATGGATTTGATGTATTATTTTTAGCTCTTCAAGGTCAAAATGGAACAAAAGAAGAGATAATAGAAAGTTATAGACCTTATACAAAAAAAGCAAAAGAGCTAGGATTTGAAATATTTGCAGATGTAAACCCTATGTTTTTCGATGCAATAGGTGTAAATGTAAGTATGTTTAGAGGTCCTATAGATTTATCGTTCTTCAAAGAATTAGAAATAGATTCAATGCGTCTAGATTTAGGTCTTTCAGATTTAGAAGAAGCTTATTTAACTAAAAATAAAGATGGTATAAAAATATGTTTAAATGGAGCTAGTAGATGTGATCATGTAGGACATGTATTAGCAGCAGGTGGCGACCCTGAAAAATTAGTTGGATGCCATAACTACTATCCACATAGATATACAGGTGTTTCATTATCTTTCTTTAATGAAGGAACATCTAATTGGAAAAAGCACAATTTAAGATTACAGTCATTTGTATCATCTAATTCAGAAGATGCTTTTGGACCATGGGAAGTTACAGAAGGACTTCCAACTCTTGAGATGCATAGAGATTGGCCAATAGAATATCAAACAAAGCACTATCTTATGATGGGTACAGTAGACGATATAATAATAGGGAATTGTTTTGCAACAGAAGATGAATTATCAAAAATGGCTTCCGTTAATAATGAAAAAGTTACTTTTGATACTACATTAGTAGAAAATCTACCAGAAAAAATGAAAGAACGTTTAAAAATGCAACTTTCAAAAAGAGGAGATGAAAATGAATATATAATAAGAACTCTTGAAAGTAGAATGATGAGAGAAAATGTAGAACCATTTAATACAGTAGATATTAAAGCAGGAGATGTTTTAATTGATAATAAACTTTATGGTCAATATGCTGGAGAAGTTCAAATAGCATTAAAAGATATGAAAAACTATGGTAAAACAAATGTAGTAGGCCATATATCAGAAATAGATAAAGAGTTAATAAAATACTTAAAAGGTGGTCAGCCTTTTGAATTTAAATTTTAAGTATAAATTTATATAAATATCAGTATTAAGGGAGGAAGCAATTATGGGATTTCCTAAAGATTTTTTATGGGGTGGTGCAACAGCTGCCAATCAATGTGAAGGTGGATGGAATGTAGATGGAAAAGGTATAGCACTTTCAGATGTACAAACTGGAGGAAGTGTAAATGAACCTAGATATACAACTTATGTAACAAAAGATGGCGAAAGATGTAAAGCGCCAATGTTTGCTCCAGTTCCATCTGATGCTACATATGAAGTTTTTGAGGATTGCTATTATCCATATCATGAAGGTGTAGATTTTTATCATAGATATAAAGAAGACATAGCTTTATTAGCTGAAATGGGATTCAAAGTATTCCGTATGTCTAT
Organism: Peptacetobacter sp.; assembly: GCF_029264495.1. GTDB lineage: Bacteria > Bacillota > Clostridia > Peptostreptococcales > Peptostreptococcaceae > Peptacetobacter. The sequence goes on along the minus strand of NZ_JARIBH010000070.1, from coordinate 10,520 downwards.
AGCTTGGACAAGAATATTCCCTAATGGTATAGAAGACGAACCAAATAGAGAAGGATTAGAATTCTATAGAAATGTATTTAAAGAATTAAAAAAATATAATATAGAACCATTAGTTACAATATTCCACTATGATATGCCATTATATATGGAACAAAATTTAGGTGGATGGACTAATAGAAAGTTAATTGATTTGTATACTAAATATGCAGAAACATTATTTAAAGAATATAAAGGACTAGTAAAATATTGGTTAACAATAAATGAAATAAATAGTACTATATTAATAAAAAACTATGTACCAAATATGAGTGAAGAAGAAATAAGAAGAAGATACCAAGAATTACATAATTTACTAGTTGCAAGTGCAAGAGCAGTTAAAGTAGGGCATGAAATAGATTCAGAAAATATGATAGGTGCAATGGTTGCAGGTGTATCTGGTTATCCGAGAACTTGTTCACCTGATGATGTTCTTGCAAATCAAAAAAGATCTCAAGATTTATTCTATTATACAGCAGACACAATGGTTAGAGGAGAATATCCAGCTTTTGCAGAAAGAATATGGAAAGAAAATGGAGTTAAATTAGAATTTGGCGAAAATGATGAAAAAGATTTAAAAGAGGGAACTGTAGATATGATGACATTCTCTTACTATTCAACATCTTGCACAAGTACAGATCCTAATGTAGAAAAAGCAAAAGGTAATTTTACAACTGGAGCGAAAAATCCTTATCTAAAATACAGTGAATGGGGATGGTCATTAGACCCAACAGGATTAAGAATCTTTTTAAATGATTTAAATGGAAGATACAATAATTTACCAATGATGGTTGTTGAAAATGGGCTTGGTGCTATAGATAAATTAGAAGAAGATGGAACTATACATGATCCATATCGTATAGAATACTTAAGAGAACATGTAAAGGCTATGGAGTTAGCATTAGAAGATGGTGTAAATTTAATTGGATATACTTCTTGGGGATGTATAGATTTAGTGAGTGCTTCAACTGGTGAAATGAAAAAAAGATATGGATATATATATGTAGATAGAAATAATGATGGTTCTGGAACAATGAACCGTTATAAAAAAGATTCATTCTATTGGTACAAAAAATGTATAGAATCAAATGGAGAAGAAATATAATAAAAATTTTAAACCAATCTCAAAAAAAGACTATTGCAATTTGCAATAGTCTTTTTTATATAAGATTTAAATTAATCTTAAAGTAGATACTTTAAGAGACTACTGATTAAAACTATCAGCTAATTCATTTAAATATTCCCAACGTTCATATTTATATTCCAATTCTTTTTCCAATTCTGCCTTTTCATTCATAATTTCTTGTAATTTTGTAAAATCAGTAGCATACATAACAGTACTTTCTTCTAAAGCGGAAATTTTTTTCTCTAATTGTTCAATATCAGAATCTATAGAATCAAATTCTTTTTGTTCTTTATAAGAGAATTTTGTTTTTTTATCTACTTTAGTTTTTTCAATTACAGGTTCTTTTTTTTGTTTTATAGATTTTTCAGGTTTAGAATCCTCAAATTCAATTCCTTCAATTTCTCTAAATATAGAATAGTCACTATAATTACCTGTGAATATAAATATTCTACCATTTCCTTCATATGCAAAGATTTTATTACATATTCTATCAAGGAAATACCTATCATGAGAAACCGTTATAACAACACCATCAAACTCATCTAAATAATCTTCAAGTCTTTTTAATGTTTCTATATCTAAATCATTTGTAGGCTCATCTAGAAGAAGTACATTTGGAGCACCCATAAGAACTCTTAATAGATGAAGTCTTCTTCTTTCGCCACCAGATAGTTTTTCAATAAGTGCATATTGAAGTGTACTATTAAATAAAAAACGCTCACACATCATTGATGCTGTTATTCTAGTACCATCAGCTGTAGTTATATAGTCGCTTTCCTCTTTTATATAATCAATAGCTTTCATATTAGGGTCCATATGAGAATCGTCTTGAGAGAAACATCCCATTTTTACAGTTTCTCCAATTTCTATACTACCAGTGTCAGGTTCTAATTTGCCATTCAAAATATTAATAAGTGTGGATTTTCCGAGTCCATTTTTACCTACAATACCAATTCTATCAGTTCTAGCTAATGTATACTCTAAATCGTCTATTACTTTTTTTCCATCAAAACTTTTAGATATATTTTTAATTTCTATTATCTTTTTACCAAGTCTACTAGAAGCAACAGAAATATCTATTTTTTCATCTTCTTTTATTACATCTTTATTTATAAGTTCATCGAATCTTTGAAGTCTAGCTTTTTGTTTAGTTGTTCTTGCTCTAGCACCTCTTTTTACCCATTTCAATTCGTTTCTAATAAGATTTTGTCTTTTATCTTCCATACTAGATTCTAATTGAAGTCTTTCCATTTTTTTCTCTAGAAATAAAGTATAATTACCTTCATAGCTAAATAATCTTCCCTTATCAAGTTCTAATATTCTATTAGTAACTCTATCAAGAAAATATCTATCATGAGTAATCATTAATAAAGAACCTTTTCTATTATTTAAGTATTCTTCAAGCCAATCTATAGTATCACTATCTAAATGGTTTGTAGGTTCATCTAATACAAGTAGTTCACAAGGTGTTATAAGAGCAGATGCCAAAGAAATTCTTTTTTTCTGACCACCAGAAAGTTCAGATACTTTTTGATCAAAATTATCTATTCCAAGTTTAGTAAGGACAGATTTTGCATCATTCTCTAAGTCCCAAAGATTCATAGTATCTATCTGTTCTTGAACTTTTATAAGCTCATTATTTGTATCATCAGAATAATCTCTTTCTAATTTTTTTAATAAATCTTGATATCTTCCAAGAAGATTGAGTTCTTTAGATTCAGCCTTAAAAACTTGCTCAAGAACGGTTGCATTTTCATCATAATCAGGACTTTGAGGTAAGTATTCTATTCTAACACGATTAGCTTTTGTTATTTTTCCACTATCAATATCTTCAGCACCAGCGACAATTTTTAAAAGAGTAGATTTACCAGTACCGTTTATACCGATAAGTCCTATTTTCTCACCATCATTAATACCAAAAGATAAATTTTCAATAAGTTTTTTTTCTGAGTAACTTTTACATATATTTTCAAAAGTAATTAAATTCATAATATCTCCTTGCAATTAATAAAATTTTAATTTGTATTTATATTATATAATAATTTTATTAATAATATTTATTTTCTTTTTTTATTTCTTCAATAGTTTCACCTATTATTTTTATACCTTTATCTATATTTTCAAGAGAAAGTCTAGATAAACCAAGTCTTAGAGTATCATATCCGCTATCATCTGTAAAGAATAGATCTCCAGGCATAAAAATAACTTTTTTTTGATAACATCTATCTAATAATTCTCTTGAATTTATGTTTTTTAATTTTATAAATATATGAAGACCGCCATCTCCTAAAACATATTCATTATCAATATATTTTTGAACGCATTGATAAGCAAAATTAAATTTTTCACCATAAACTTTTCTGATTTTTTTTATATATTTTTCAAATTTACCACTATTTAAATAATCAAAAAGTATTCCTTGATCTAAAAAAGAAGTATGTATATTTCTACATCTTTTTACACTGATGAGTTTATTGATTATTTTTTTATTCGCATATATCCAACCTATTCTCATACCGGGGAAAAGTATTTTGGAAAAACTACCAATATAGATAATTCCATTACCAGATGTATCAAATGATGATAATGGAAATATATGAGAACTAGAATATAATAATTCTTCATTAAAACCATCTTCAATTATAGGAATTGTATATTCTTTCATTAAATTATAAAATCTAAGTCTATTTTTAGGGTTCATAACATTTCCAGTTGGATTATGATAAGAAGGCGTTATATAAGCAAACTTTATTTTTTTATTGTACATTTTTAATGTTCTTTCAAGCATATCAAAATCAAGACCATTTTTATCTATGTCTATACCTTTTATATCTATTCCATAGGATTTCATAATTTTAATAGAAGTATTATGAGTTGGATTTTCACAGATTATTATATCTCCTGGATTAGTAAAAGTAGATAAAATTATATCAAAAGCTTCAGTAAATCCATTTGTGATAAGAGATGTCTTGTAAGTTGAAAAAGAACCCTTTTTTTTCATATATTCACTTAAAAAATCTATAAGAGGCTTATATCCTTGTGCATAGCCATAATTTAAAAGTTTATGACTTTCAATTGAAATTCTGTTCATAAAGGATTTTTTAAATTCTTCCATATCAAATAAATCACCATCAGGAGATATACTTTTAAAAGATATTAAATCAGAGCTCCATGGAATTTCATTTTTTACAATATCCAATTCATTTGCTGTTTTAGAAAAATTATTTTCAATTTTATCCCAATCTATATTCCAGTTAGAAGGAGATATAAATTTTTCGGAATTTATAAAAGTACCCTTACCTTTTAAGGAATATATAAATCCATCAGCTTTCAATTCATCGTAAGCAGCGATTACAGAATTTCTGCTAACATTTAAAATAGAAGAAAGTTCTCTAGTTGATGGCAATTTGCTATTGTTTGGCAAAAGTCCTAAATTTATTAGAGAACTTAAATAATTTTTAATTTGTATATATATAGGAAGATTTCCTTCTAACTTAAAATCTGAAAAAATCAAATAATCACCCTCTAAAAATAAATATTTTCTAATAAAGCTAAAATAAAAATAAATATTTTAGCCATTATAATATTAAATGTGTTATTTCATAACAATATACATATTTTAAACAAATATATATAACTATTATACTTTAAAACATCAAGTTAGACAAAATAAAAACGCCGATTTAAATTTTAAATCGACGTTTAAATATATTTAGAATATTATTTTAAAGAGCAATCTATTAATTTATCTAATAGCTGAGAGTAAGAAATTCCTCTAGCTGCGGCACTTCTTGGAATTAAACTAGTTGCTGTAAGTCCAGGAAGAGTATTTAATTCAAGTACATAAGGTATTCCATTGCTTATTATAAAATCAACTCTAACATAAGCTCTACAATTAAAAGCATCCCAACACATTTTTGAATACTCATTTAATTTATTTTGAAGAGATTCTTCTAAATAAACAACTTCTTCAACAGCACCATTGTCTGAAGAATACTTAGCTTCAAAGTCAAAGAATTCTTGTTCTGATTTGATTGAAACTGTAGGGAAAACTTCACCATCAAGAATAAATGAAGTACATTCTTCTCCAGGAAGATATTGTTCTATCATTACTTCCGTATCAACTTCAAGGCCTTGTCTAACAGCGTCTTCTATTTTTGATTTTTCTTTTATCATAAAAGTAGCAACACTAGATCCTCCAGAATTAGGTTTAACAAAAACTGGATATCCCATTTCTTCTATTCTATTGTAATCTATATCGTCTATTGATTTAACTGTAATCCAATCAGCAGTTGGAATACCAGAAGATTTACATATCTTTTTAGATATATTTTTGTCCATACACATAGCACTACTTAAAGGACCACATCCTGAATAAGGTATATCTCTAGTTTCTAAAACTGACTGAACACATCCATCTTCACCGAATTTACCATGAAGTGCTAAAAATGCAAAATCTACATCATCGGGTATTTTTGTTATTATATCTGTTTTTTCATCTATCACAACTTTTATTGGTTCATATTTTTCTCTATCTAAACTTTCGAATACACCAGAACCTGATTTAAGAGAGATTTCTCTTTCTGAAGATATTCCACCCATTATAACTGCTATTTTCTTTTTCAATTATTTCACTCCCTTTATATATTTCATATTATAAATTTATATTCTATTAATTATCCAAAAATAAATTTCATATCTCATGTTTAATATTATATTTCTAAATATTAACAGAATAAAGAACCACTTACTCCTTAGTTTAGGGAGATAGTGGTTCTTTATATTATAATATATTTTCTATGATTTGTAATAATATCATAAAGAAAAATATTTTTAGTTATTTGAAAAAGCAATTTTATTTTGATAAAATTAATTTATAAAATTAAAATAAGGAGTGAGGTATATTGAAAGCAGAATTAATATCAGTAGGTACAGAATTACTACTTGGAGATATAGTAAATACAAATGCACAATATTTATCAAAAGAATTAGCATCACTAGGGATAGGAGTATTTAATCAGAGCACAGTAGGCGATAATCCTAAAAGATTATTAGAATGTTTTGAAGAAGCTTTAAAAAGAAGTGACCTCGTAATAACAACAGGAGGACTAGGTCCTACAAAAGATGATTTAACAAAAGAAATTGCAGCAGAGTATTTTAATCAAAAAATGGAACTACATGAAGAATCTTGGGAATATATAAAAGAAAGATGTAGAATGTTTGCACCAAATAAACCTATTCCTGAAAATAATAAAAAACAAGCTTATTTTCCTAAAGAAGCAACAGTTATAAAAAATAATAATGGAACTGCACCTGGAGCTATTTTTGAAAAAGATGGCAAAAGAATAATAGTTCTTCCTGGACCACCAAGAGAAATGAAGGCTATGTTCAAAGAAAGTATAAAACCATTTTTGAAACAATTTACAGATAGTATTTTAGTATCTAGAGTATTAAGATTTAATGGTATAGGAGAATCTTCTTTAGAAATGGAAATAGAGGATATACTCGATGAACAAACAAATCCAACAGTGGCATTATATGCAAAAGAAATGGAAGTTATTATAAGAATAACTGCAAAGGCAAAAAATGATGAAGAAGCGAAAATAATGTTGGATAACAAAGTAAGAGAACTAAGAAATAGAGTTGGAAAATATATATATGCTGAAGGTGGAGAAGAAATAGTAGATGGAGAATCTGTAATAGAAGAAACAGTAGCAAAATTACTTGTTGAAAAGAATTTAACAGTAGCAACAGCAGAATCTTGTACAGGAGGTTTAGTTGCTGCTACATTAATAAATTATCCAGGAATATCAGATGTATTTCTTGAAGGATGTGTAACTTATTCTAATGAGGCTAAAGTTAAAAGGCTTGGAGTATCAGAAGAAACATTAAATAAGTATGGAGCAGTTAGTCCTCAAACAGCAAAAGAAATGGCAGAAGGAATAAGAAAAGAACTAGGTGCTAATATAGGTCTATCTACAACTGGAATTGCAGGACCAGGTGGAGGTACAGAAGAAAAACCAGTAGGTCTTGTATATACAGCAATATCAATAAATGGAGAAACTATAGTAAGAGAAAATCATTTTTCTGGTGATAGAAGAAAAGTTAGACTAAAAGCAGTAAAACAAATACTAATAGATTTAAAAAATATTATTGATGAAATATAAAGTAAATTAGAATTATTGAGTAATTAAAAAGGAAGTAAAGTATGATAAAATATATTTTTTGTGATTTAGATGGAACATTATATAAAAATGGTATAAGTGAAGAAGATGTAAAAGCTATAAAAAAATTTGAAGAAAATGGAGGAATATTTAATATTGCTACAGGAAGAATATTTAAGCAAGGGTATAATATGATTAAAAAATGTTTTTCTTTAAATGGATACTTTATAGCTGAAAATGGATCGTTTATATATAATAGTGATTTAGATATGATATTTAAAGGAACTATAAATGATGAATTAGCTAAAGAAATTATTGATGAGTTTCATAAAATTGATAAAAATAAAGAAGCAGATGCACAAATTTATTTTAAATATAAAGGAGAAACAGTAGTTCTTACACCGAGTAGTGCATTTAGTACATATTCTAAGGATTTTATTGTAGATCCAGAATTTGATAAAAGAGATTCTTTCGATAATATGATTGGAAATATTGGCGTTGTATGTAATGATGAAGATGAGTTAATAATGATTGAAGAAAAGTTAAAAGACAATTTAAAAGATAAAGTTGACATATATTTTTCTAGTGAAACAACAATAAATTTAGTTCCTAAAGGAGTATCCAAAAAAGATGCAATAGAATTTCTTTTAAAAAAAGACAATATAAATCCTAAAGAAGTTGCTACAATAGGAGATTCTCCAAATGATATAAGTATGATAAGTGGATTTGAAAATGGGTTTGCTATGTCAAATGGTAGAGAAGATGTAAAAAAATCTGCAAAATATATAGTAGATAGTGTATCAGAAGCTATAGATATAACTTTAAATATAAAGTAAAATAAATAATAAATTATAAAAATAAATAATAGATTGATGATATAAAAAGTAGCTTTAAAACTTAGCTACTTTTTTATTGCTCAATTAGTAGGTATTTATAAATAAAAAAATAATGGGAAGCCTGTGCATGACCTCCCCAATAAATAACAATATCTATGCTATTTTTAAAGTTGCATTAGTGTTTGATAGAATATTACCTAAAACAAAATCAGTAACACTATTGCATATATAAGTAGAAAACATAAGATCGTTTTCTATATAATTTCCATTACTTTTGTATTGGCTATATAGAGTATTGAAGAAAGCTTCAAATTTGCCTTCTTGAATATCTCCATCACCTTTGATTTTTACTAAATCAGTTTCTTTAGCTTTAGCAGCAAGTTCTCTTTCATACAAAACGTGTTTATTCATACTATGTTTAAATTCCCATCTTTCACTGTGAGCGACACAGAAGAAATCACATAAGAAGTGACAAATAACACCTAATTCTTGACTTAATCTGCTTGTAGAAAATACTTTTGATAAATATTCTAAAGTTAGACTACTTAAATACTTTATCTTTTCTATAATCATATTTAAAGATTCTTCCATATAATGTTTTTTTAATTTATATTTAGAAAATGCATCTGGTTTTACATTTCCATATATAAAGTTTTTTTCGCTTATTAACACTGATTTATTATTATCCATATTTTCTAATACTGATTTAGCAATCTGAAAGTGTGTGTTCATTAGCATTTTTTCTCTGCACCTCGTAAGAAATTTTTTGTTTAGATTATTAAAAATCCCAAATAGAGAAGAATATATAATCTTAAACTCACACAAAATATTTATAAATTTTGTGATAAGATATGCAACTGCATCTCTTTAATAAAAGGATAGCAGAAAAGAATAGATTTTACAAGGTATATGAAAGAAAAAAATCATTTTTAATTTTTATAAAAAAAATAAAAATTTAAAAATTAACATAATAAAAAATAAAATATTGAAATTTTAATGTTTTTAAGAGGGTGATTTTTTGTATATATTTTTCAGAATAAAGTATTTATTTTTAAAAATGAAATTTATAATATGATATTATTCATTATTAGCGGTAATATAAAGATACATTTATATTTAATTTTAAAAAAAATATATTGATTTATATTTAAATTTTCTAGGAAATTTGTAAATAAGATTATTAAATATATAATAAAAGATAAATATATATTTTATTGTAGTAATTATATGACAAAAAATTTTATACAGAAATGAATTATTGTTAACTTTATATATTATTTTTTAGAAATATTATATAAACTATATAAAATATATATTTTCTTATAATATAAATATAAATTAAAATTTACCAAATATTAAAAAATAAATTAGAAATAATATAAGAAAAATTAAGAATTATTAAAGATAAAAAAGGTATAATAAAAATATAATCAAATATTATATATAAGACATAAATTGTTTTATTAAAGGAGTTTTTATTATGGAATATATTCAAAATTTATTATATATAGCACAAGATAATATATTTTTATCGATAGCAGCAGGTCTTTTTAGTGCATTTATAGAAAGTTTTTTACCAGCACTTCCACTTGTGGCAATAGTTTCTGCAAATGCAGCTATATTAGGTATGATAAAAGGATTAATAATATCTTGGATAGGATCAGGATTGGGAACAACGGGATTATTTTTGATTGTTTCAAAATTTAGGAATATAAAAATATTAAAGTGGTTATTGAAAAATAATAAAGTAGATTCAATAATAGATTGGGTTGATAAAAAGGGATTTTCTATTCTATTTTTAGCATATGCGTGTCCATTTATGCCTAGTTGCCGGGCAACTTTAGCATCTGCACTATGTGGTAAGAAAAAATTAATTGATTTTATTCCACCTATGCTTTCTGGAAAATTTGTAATGTTTGTAATTATAAGTTATATTTCAGAAGATATAATTGGATTTATACACAATCCTATTAAAATAGCTTTGTTCTTAGGACTTACTTTAATATCTTGGATTATAGGTAAAAGATTTAATAAAAAACTTGAAATGCATGAGGAAGAAATTGAAGCAGGTTTGGAAAAATTTGAAGAAAATACTAAAAAAATAAAAGAAAAGAAAGAATTAAAAAAAGAACTAAAGAAAGAGAATAAAAGAGAGAAAAAGAATAAAAATAGATAAATTACACATTTATTAAAAATATTTATTAAAAATAAATAATTTAAAACAGCAAATATGATAATTTTACTTGTTGAAATTGTATGAAATAGAATATTTTTGTATAAATTTTAAAAATAATAGTTATATCAAATGAAACTTATCCTTATTTGTTGTATAATTTAAAATATAGATTTTTAAATAAG
>NZ_JARIBH010000077.1 GCF_029264495.1 Peptacetobacter sp. | reverse complement strand
TAAGTGATATCTGTCATATAATGTTTTTGTTATTGCTGCTGTTAATGTAGTTTTACCGTGGTCAACGTGTCCTATAGTACCTATATTAACATGAGGTTTGCTTCTTTCAAATTTAGCTTTAGCCATTCTAAAATCCTCCTTGATATTATTTTTTTATTTTTATTTATCTTATTGCGATTGCAATATGTCTATGTTATGTATTTTACTATTAATCATTTACATTTTCAAGATGTTTCTCTAATTTTCTCTTTACTCTTTGTAAAGCATTGTCAATAGATTTAGGTTCTTTGCCAATTATATCTGCTATTTCTTGATATGATTTACCATTTAAATACAATCCTAATACTTCTTGTTCTAAACTACTTAACAAACTATTTATTTTGTTTTCTATGTTTTTTAACTCTTCTTTACTTATTATTAGTTCTTCTGGATTTGTTACTATATTAGCAGTTATTATATCTAGCAAAGTTCTTTCTGATTCTTCATCATATATAGGTTTACTTAATGATACATAAGTATTTAAAGGAATATGCTTTTGTCTAGTAGCAGTTTTTATAGCTGTTATTATTTGTCTAGTTATACAAACTTCAGCAAATGCTTTAAATGAATGGGCTTTACTTTCATCAAAATCTCTTATTGCTTTATAAAGTCCTATCATACCTTCTTGAAGTATATCGTCTTTGTCAGCACCAATTAAAAAATATGACTTTGCTTTTACCCTTACAAAATTTTTATATTTTGACATTATATATTCAAGAGCAATTCTATCCCCACTAGCTGCTCTTTTTACTATTTCATACTCTTCTTTTTGCCAATCTTCTTGTTTTGTATCTTTTTCATCTACTAGTTCCATTAAATCTCCCCCTATAAGTTAAATAGATTCTTACCTATTTCTTCTTATATTTTCTAACTTTTCCCATATATCTATATTTTCCCGATTTATTCTATCTCCTATAGTATTTCTTTGTATTGTTTTTTTCTCACTGCTATTTTTTTCGCTGATTTTTTCTTTAGATTGCAATACATCTAATTGAAGTTCTCTTGCCGAAATTCTAGCAGCTCCTTTACCTAATACTATTTGTTGCTCAGCATAATCACTTGTTGCAACTTTTAAATCTAGAAATTCTTTATTTGGTAATTCAGATATATACTTTTCTATATAGCTATCTGCTGTTTGATGTTCTTTAGTATATATTACATTCACAGAGTCTGACCTTTTTTCTTCAACTCCTATAGAATTTTTTACATTGTATGCATCAAAAACTATAGTAGTTTTATATCCCATATATTTAGAAAACTCTATCATGTAATCTATTAATTTTTCTCTTGCACTTTCTAAATTTAATTTAGATAACTCAGTTAGGTCGTCCCATGCGTTAATTATATTGTATCCGTCAACTATAAGAATTTTTTTCTTTTTTCTCTTTTTAAATTTAGTAGCCATTATTTTCCTGTTGTTCTCTGTCTAAACACTTCATAAAGAAGTATCCCACCAGCAACTGATGCATTTAAAGAAGTAACATTTCCTATCATAGGCATACTAACTACAAAATCACAATTCTGTTTAACAAGTCTTGATATTCCAAAGCCTTCACTTCCAACTACCACACCTAAAGACCCAGTCAAATCCTGTTTATAAAATACTTCTCCGTCCATATCTGCTGCTGCAATCCATAGACCTTCTTCTTTTAACATCTTTATAGTATTTACAATATTAGTAACTTTACATACAGGAACATATTCAACTGCACCAGCAGATGCTTTTGCAACTACAGGTGTTATATCTACAGATCTTCTTTTTGGTATAACAACTGCATGTGCTCCTACTGCATCAGCTGTTCTTATTATAGAACCTAAGTTATGTGGATCTGTTATTTCATCTAATATTATTATAAATGGACTTTCTCCTCTTTCTTTAACTTCTCTTACTACTTCTTCTATATCTCTATAAACATAATCACTTATTGTAGCTATAACACCTTGATGAGAATGACTTGTACTAATTTCATCTAATTTATGTCTATCAACATATTGAATAACAATTTTTTTCTCTTTAGCCATAGCAATTATTTTCTTTATAGAACCTTCTTTTGATGAATTAGATATCATTAATTTTTCTATCTGTCTTCCACCTTTTATCGCTTCTATTACCGGATTTCTTCCTTCTATTGTAGCCATAATATTTTCCTTTCTATAAATTTTTAAATTTTTCTCTTATTTCAACTATCTTTCCACAAGTCATTTTACCTTCTGGACATGCTCCTTTTACACATTTAGGTCCACAATTTCTAAATATTATTGGAGCAACTTTCTTAACTTCTTTTAACATCTGTATAGACATTTCTCTTATTTCCCATTGTGCTCTTTCACAACATCTATGCTCAAAGAAATTATAAAGACTTCTGACATTCATAGTCATTACTATTTTTGTTTCACAAGCATTTGGAAAAACATATCTAGCATCTTCTATTGCTTTTTTCTCTGCAAGTCTTTTAGCTTCTTTTTCTGACTTTCCATTTTCAATAAATTCTTTTCTATGTTTTTCAGATAAGATATCTACTATTTTATCGTAATCTTTCTGATCTCTCTCCATAGCTTTTATAAATATTTCTTTTGCTTCTTCAGATTTTTCAATTTCTGGAGGAATTATATATTCAAACTGATCTAGTTTTACATATCTTTGAGATTGTTGAGAATAACTAGCTATTCTATGTCTAACAATTTGGTGAGAACAAGCTCTTGATATCCCCTCTACTCCAAAAGTAAATGACACATGTTCAAGTGGAGATTCATGTCCTATATCAGTTAACATTTTTAAAAAGTTTTCTATTTTTTCTTCTGTTAGATTTTCTTCTATTCCTTCAACACCAACTTTAGAGTAACAAAGCTTTGCAGCCATTGATACAACTTTCTCTGGTTCAGGTGTATAAGCAAGTAATTTAACTTTCATTTTATCACCCCTAAAATATAATAGTCCAACCTATATTATATCATTAAAACAATATTATGTCGCAATTTTTTATAAAAATAGCTAATTCTAAAAGTATACTTATAATTATTTAAAAATAAAAAGAAACAAGACAATATCTACTATTTATCTTGTTCCTATCTCCTTTTACAAATAAACTTTTTTAACATCAAAACCTTTAAATGCTTCATCTTCATGAGAAGCAAATATAATAATGCTCTCGTCTTTTATTTTTTCAATTAATTTATAGAACCTTTTCTTATTCTCAAAATCTAATGCAGATGTTATCTCATCAAAAATATATACTTCCTTTTTTTCAACAAAGGCTCTTGCTATTAATATTCTCTGCTTTTGACCGCCTGACAAATTACTTTCTTTATTTATAACTGTATTATACTTATTAGATAAACTATCTATAACTTTATTCAAATCCAAAGTTTTACAAACTTTTTCTATAATTGTTTGTTCTATATTTCTATATAAAGATATATTTTCATATATTGAATCTGTAAATATATAAGAGTTTTGATCTATATATATAAGATTGTTTTTATAATTATTAAAATTAAGTTTTTCGTTTTCATTTATTATAAATTTATCTGAAATATCAGGGTATAATCCTGCTAATATATCAAAAAGTGTGGACTTACCTTTACCACTTTCTCCAATAATCTTATAAATATTCCCTTTTTCAAATTTAACACTAAAATTATTTATAATGTTTATATTTTTTGTATATGAAAAGCTAATATTTTTTAGTTCTATTGAATTTATACTAAATTTATTATTATTTATAGCTAAAATCTCATCTACTTTATAATTTGAATATATGTTTTCTATTCTTTCTAATGAAACACTTATATCCTGTATTAATGCATTGAAATTAGATAAATTATTACTTTCCAACTTAAACTTCGATGCATAAGAGTTAAAACTGACTAATATTCCTATTGTTATTATATTTTTCAAGCATAGAATGCTTCCTATTAATAGTATTAGTAAACTAGATATAAAAGAAATAAAATCAACAACAATATACATATCTATTTCCATTTTTTTCTTATTTACAGCTACTGTATACATATCGTTTGTTAATACTTCAAATTTTTCATTTCTTTTATTACCTATATTAAATATTTTAAATATTTTTAAAGCATTAAGAGAATCATTTATAAAGTTCATATAAGTATCTTTCAATATCATTAACTCTTTTAACCTATTTTTTATTAATTTTCCCATTAAGATAAAAATAATAGCTTCTATTGGAACAAACATTATAACAATTGTACTAAGTGTTGAATTCATTGTTAACATTATAATTAATATTATTACTATGGAAACTACACACTTAATAAAATTCAAAAGTTCATTAAATATGTTTGAAGCTATCATTCCATCTTCCTCAATATTGTTTATCAATAAACCTTTGTCAATATTTATAGTATCTTTATAACTAAACATTAATATTTGAGAAAATATATCTAATTTTATTTTTTTCTCTATCCTTGCAGTTATTTTTAACAAATATACAGACTCTATTCTATAAATAATAATTGTTAATATAAATACAAAAATTAATAACACTATATAGTTATATATATTATTACTTTTTGTAGAAATGCTATCTATAATACGTCCTACAATAAATGGATCTATTAAAGAAAAAAACATTTCTATCAAAATTAATATTAACATTCCGAAAAATTCATATTTTTTTATATCTATTTTTTTTATATATTTAATTATTAATAAAACATCCAAGTAAAATTCTTTTATTTTAGAAATTATAGTAATCACTTCTTTCAAATATATGATTTATAGCCACAGCATTTTAATATATTTTTATTTATTAGTATTTCTTATTCTTTTATTTTTTCTAACACACTCTACAATACATATATTGCCACCAGGTGTCCTTATATCTTTACCTGAGTTTACTCTATCCAAAAATTTTGATATTGATTCTGAATCTAGTGGATTAAATATCCATTTCATTCCTTTCATAAAGTATCACCTTCTTTTTTCTATCTTGAACTAAACAAAAACTTTTTCTACTTGATATTTATACATTTTCAAGTTCATTTATCCAGTTAATATTGTATCTTCTTAAATACTGTGACTATAAATTTTCACAATTTTTATAAACTACTCTTATATGCATTATCTAACATTTGATCTATTAAAAACTTTTGTTCTCTACATACAGCTTCTCCACGTTTTCTTTTTTGGAACGGACATCCTCCCATACAAATTGGTAAAAGTTTACATTCTAAGCATTTTTTATCGTCGAAAGGATTATAATTATTATAGAAGAAAAATGTTTGATTATATTCAAATCCTTCTTTTACATTACCTATAATTCCTTCTTTTCTGCCAATCTCATCCCAACATTTATATAAATTACCTTCTGGATCTATTACAAAACCATTTGAATTAACAGAAACGCAAATATTAGGATTTATCATAGGTATATGATTGAAATTTTTATTATTTTCTGTAAACTTATTATGTAAATTTGAAAATTCTTCATAAGTTAAAATAGATTTATTTTTATTTGCTTCTTCAGAATAATCATCTACTTTTGCTACATATAGAAAAATTTTATCATATATATCATTTTC
The DNA here is from genome assembly GCF_029264495.1 of Peptacetobacter sp. Taxonomy (GTDB): domain Bacteria; phylum Bacillota; class Clostridia; order Peptostreptococcales; family Peptostreptococcaceae; genus Peptacetobacter. The sequence goes on along the minus strand of NZ_JARIBH010000077.1, from coordinate 794 downwards.
TTTTAAAATATTTACTAACTCTTCTATATAGTCTTTGTTTGTTTTATCTATATTAACTCTTATTGTTATATCAATTAAATCACAAGTATTTTTTATATTTTCTATTATTTTATTAAAAGTTCCCTCTCCAGATGCTAGCTTTCTTCGAGCATCATGTATTTTAGATGGTCCATCTAATGTTATTTGTGCTGTTCTCACTTTATATTTATTTAATTTCTCTGCATATTCTCTTGTCAGAAGATATCCATTTGTTACAATAGATGCATTATATTTATCAATATTTATATATTTAAGAATCTCTTCACTAATTTTCTCAATTACGCCTATCCCCAACAAAGGTTCTCCTCCATACCCAGTAATATCTAAATATGAATCATTTTTTATGTTATTTTTTATAAAGTCCACTATATTATTGGCAGTTTCATCACTCATATTTTTAAATTCAATACCTTTTTCATAACAATATGGACAGACAAAATTACAAGCTTGAGTTGTTGCTATTGTAAGTCCTAAATAATCTTTATCATATCTAGCAGAATTACTTACATATTTGATAAGCTCTATTTCATCTAAATAATCATCTATTATCATATGTCCTTTTCTTAATTCTCTTTTCAAATCCGAATCATCTTGATTAATAAAATCCAAATTTTTTAAATACTCATATTCTTCTGCTTTTTCACTATCTAAAAAAAGTATCCCCGAACTTATTGTATTATAAATCAACTTTCCTTCATCTACATCTTTTTCTATATTAAATAATGAAATTTTCATAATATTTATTCCCCCATTTT
>NZ_JARIBH010000032.1 GCF_029264495.1 Peptacetobacter sp. | reverse complement strand
ATAATTACTACTAATATTAGTTGTATCATATTAATTTCTCCCTATTATTTAAATTCCGTTTCTTTTTATTTAATACCCTAAAAATTAGTACATAAACATTTTATCTACAATAAAAAGTAAAAAAGATAGACTGCTATAGCAATCTATCTTTTTTATTCTATAATTCTTCTCCATTTGATTTTATTACATTTTTATACCAATCGAAAGAATCTTTTTTATAACGTTTTAATGTACCACTTCCGTCATTATTTCTATCTACATAAATAAATCCGTATCTCTTTTTCATTTCTCCTGTAGACGCACTAACTAAATCTATACATCCCCAATATGTGTATGCAATAAGATTTACTCCATCTTCTATCGCATCATTCATTGCTTTTATATGTTCTTTTGTATATTCTATACGATATGGGTCATGAATAGTATTGTCTTCTTCTAATTTATCTATTGCTCCTAGACCATTTTCTACAACCATTAATGGAAGTTGATATCTACCATATAATTCATTTAATATGTATCTTAGTCCTTGGGCATCTATACTCCATCCCCATTCACTATATTTTAAATATGGATTTTTAGCTCCCGAAGTAAAATTACCTTTTGCTTTTTCTGCACTTTCATCTTTTGTTACACATCCTGAAGAATAATAAGAGAATGTAATCATATCAACTTTACCTTCTTTTAAGTCGATAAAATCTTGTTCTTCTGTATCTAAAACCATATCATATTCTTTCCATAATCTCTGTGCATAATAAGGGTATTCCCCTCTTGCCATAGTATCCATACAGTAATAGCAATCTTCTTGCCAATGTTTTTGACAATATAATACATCATCTGGGTTACAAGTAAGAGGATAGTTACAAACACCACCTAACATCGCTCCTACAACCATATTAGAATCAACTTCATGTGCTATACGAACTGCTCTTGCACTTGCAACAAATTGATTGTGTAGTATCTGCATAGCTTTACATACCATTTCATTTGGATAGTTTGGTATAAATGTACGCATAAGTAAAGAACTATTTATTTCATTAAAAGTAAGCCAATATTTTACTAGTCCTTTGTATTCTTTAAATACTACTTCAGAATATTTTTCAAATAAATCTATTAGCTCTCTATTACTCCAACCACCTAATTCGTCTTCTAAATAAACTGGCATATCATAGTGGAATAATGTAACTAAAGGTTCTATATCATATTTTTTTAACTCTTCAAATACTTTTCTATAAAAATCTAAACCTTCTTGATTTGGTTTTTCTTCTATTCCTTTTGGGAATATTCTAGACCAAGAAATTGACATACGGAATATTTTAAATCCCATTTCTGCAAATAGTTTAATATCTTCTTTGTATCTATTATAAAAATCTATACCTTCATGAGAAGGATAATAATATCCATCTATTACAGCTCTTTTAGCTCCTTTTGGTAACTGATTAAATATTGTTGTTTTTCCTGGTTCTCCATCTTCAGTTTTATAAGTTATATATCTAGGTTCACTTACTGTTCCTGCTGTTGCTGCATCTGTTATAGTCATTCCTTTACCACCTATATTCCATGCACCTTCAATTTGGTTTGCTGCTGTTGCACCACCCCACATAAAATCTTTTGGAAAAGTCATATTTATACCTCCTATTTAAATACTTTTAACATTACATCACCATTTTTATGATGTTCATAATCTGTTTCTATTATATCTAAGTAATCTGAAGTATTAGTAACTAATACTGGTATTTCAGAACAATATCCTTCTTTTTCTATTTCTTCCTTATCAAAAGATACTAATAACTGACCTGCACTTACTTTATCTCCTTGTTTTACATAAGATTCAAAGTGTTTTCCTTCTAGTGCAACTGTGTTTATACCTATATGTATTAATATTTCACAACCATTTTCACTAACTATTCCTATAGCATGTTTTGTTGGGAATACAATTTTAACTTCTCCATTTACAGGTGAGTAAACTTTTCCATTATCTGGTATTAACAGACAACCTTTCCCTAAAGCTTCACTTGCAAAAGCATCATCTTCAGATGTTGATAAAGGTTTTATAACTCCATCAACTGGCATTAAAATAGCTTCTTCTTCTTTTAAAATTTTATCTGATTTAGCATCATCAGAAACATTATTTTCTTTGTTATCTTTCATATCTTTTTTATTAGATTTATTTCCATCAAGATAGTCATAGTCTGAATCTTTATATATTATTAATCCTAATACTAGTGATGCTAATAATGGTAATATAGTCATCATTATTATACCTATAATATTAGGAGATGTTTTATCTATAAATCCTAATAATCCAATTACCCCCATTCCTGCATAAGAGTACATTTTTAATCCTGTTAATGCAACAACTACTCCACCAACAGCACCACCTATACAGTTAACAACAAATATTTTTTTACGAGGTAAAGTAACTCCATAAGTTGCAGGCTCTGTTACACCAAATATAGAAGAAATAAATGCTGGTAAAGCTATAGATTTTAATTTTTCATCTTTAGTTCTTAAATAAACTGCAAGTACTGTTCCTACTGTTGCAAAAGATGCAGGATAAGAGAATGCTAACATTTGACTTGGATTTCCAGCTACAAGGTCCATAAATGCTATAACTGTTAAAACCCCATGTATACCAAATATAACAAATACCTGCCATAATCCACCTAATAATAGTCCTGCTAATAGTGGTGAAAAATCACAAACTGATGTAAGTACTGTATTTAATCCAGCACCAATTAAATTTGCAACTGGCCCTATTATAATAAATGTTAAAGGGAAACTTATTACTAATGTAAGTAATGGTGTCATAAAACCTTTAATCATAGTAGGCATATGCTTATCTATAAATTTATATAAAGGTGCTGCAAATATCATACCAAATAAAATTGGCATAAATGTTGAAGTATATGTTGTATTTACTTTATATCCCCAGAAATTTAAATCTACATTCTGTATAGTAGGATAACACATAGCCGCAGCTAAAATTAATCCAAAGAAAGGATCTATTTCAAATTTCTTAGCTAAGTTATAACCAAGCATCAATGGTAAGAAGTAGAAGAAACAGTCTCCTGCCGCATTTAATAGCATATAAACACCAGATTCTGCACTAACTCCTAATATAGCTAATATAACTGTTAATCCTTTTATAATCCCACAAGCACATAATAAATTTAATATAGGTCCCATACCACCCATTATTACATTTAATGCTCTATTTATTGGACTTTCTTTTTTACCATCATTATTATTTGATACATTGCTATTAGATTCTAATCCTAGTTGTTTTAAGATTTCATTGTAAACATCTGTTACATGCTCTCCTATAACAACCATATATTGCTCAATAGATTTAGATTTAACTATTGTAACAACACCGTCCATATTTTTTAATACCTCGTCATTTGCTTTTGATTCATCGATAAGTTTAAAACGTAGACGAGTTACGCAATGCGTTAAACTTTGAATATTTTCTTTTCCACCGACATTTTTTATAATATCGGCTGCTAAATTTGTGTAATCTTTCATTTTTTCCTCCTCTTAAGTAAAACACTTATTTGAAGGTTTAGCCAACTTAATGTTACCATCCTTTTTCAAAATAAAGATACCTATTTATATTTTATTTTATTCTTTATTTTGATTTTTATTTACAACACGTTCAATATGAATTGTTAAATATAATTGCTCTTCTTTTGATAGCTTATATTCATATTTACGCGATATAAACTCTGTAATTTTTTCAACACATGAATAAGATTCTTTATACTTTATTTTTACCATATTTAGTAAGTCATCATCATCAGAATCTTTTATTATATTATCTGACAAAAGTCTTTCTGCAAAAAACTTTAAATGTGTTATAAATCTATAGTAGTATACTGAATCTGTGTCAAATTCAATAGAAAAATAATATCTTACAATATTAGATATTTCTTGCATTATTTTTGTTATTTCCAATGTTTGATGCATATCATCATTATCCATTCCTGCATTTACAATATGTAATGTTATAAATGCAGCCTCATCTTGTGGTAATGTAACATCTAGTTTTTCCTTAATTATATCTAATGCTTTTAAAGACAATTGAAATTCTTGTTGATAAAATCTCTTTATATCCCACATCATATAATTTTTTATACTTATACCATCTAAAAATCTTTCTACTGCCATATGAATATGATCACTTAAAGAAATATATATTGTATCACTAATTTTTTTACCTGATTCCAACTTTATCATCTCTATAATTTCATTTGTTACTTCTAAATATTGTAATGGTATATTGGATACTATTTCTTGAAACTTTTTATTTTTAACTTTATCTTTTAAGATAAAAACTTTATTTATTTCATTTTCATCTATAAAATCTCCACTTTTTTTCTTAAAAGCAATTCCTTTTCCACACACAACTTGTTCTAATCCATCTTTATCCTTTATGATAACAACATTATTATTTAAAATTCTATCTATAATCATGAATAATACTCCTTTCTAAAAATTTATGTACTATTTTGAATAAAAAAAGACCTACTTATACATATAGAAAAAATTATTATTCTTCCACATATATAAATAGGTCTAGCTTGAATTAACAATTACCATCCTACTGAATACATTTCATATGTTACTATGAAATAACTTTATTGTCAATCGTTTTCTTTAATTGTTATTTATATAACTTTTTATTTGGGATATAAAGCATTTTTTAATAATTTCATACACCTATTTTTATAAAAAAATAATCTTTATATTAATACATACATAATTAAATTTGATATTATCATAACTACTATAGACATTAAAATATTTTCTTTAAAAATAAATAAACAAATTATCATACCTAATATCTGTATTAATATAAAGATTATTGCTATAATTATCATATTCATAATAAATTTCAATTTATCACTGTACATATTCTTCTCCTTTACTATATATTTTATTAATAAAGATAGCTAAATACAACAAATTATATTTTAATTTATTATAAGTAACTATCTTTATTAACACATTATTTCTATTTAAATAAATTTCTATTTTTAATAATTCACAATTAACAATTTACTATTTCATTAATTGATTTACTATATTAGATGGTATTATAAATTCTACAAGACCTGAAGAACCTGGAGCTACTTCATATTTATCAAAACATATTACTAATTGATTTTTATTATTTATATAGAATCCTTGATCTTCTTTTATCTTAAAAGTATCATCTACAAAATACGCATCTGTAGAATCTTTTTTAGTTCTTTCTTTCATCTGATCTAATATATTTTTACTTATAACATCTACATAATCACTATTTCCAAACATACCTTTTAAAGTTAATATTTCTTTATTTTTCTTATCTATATTGTATATTTTTCTAGTAGTATCTGATGAACCTTGTGATTCATAATTATAACGTACTATAGAAAGTGTATTATCATTTTCATTCAATACTTCATACCAAGTTTTTGCATATTTATTAGATTTTTTTCCACTCTCTTCTAGTTTCTTTAATTCATCTTCGTATTTTTTGTATTCTTTTTTTCCTTCTTCTTTAAACTTACTATTAAGTTTATATTCAAGCTCTTTATTTCCTGTACCATTAATTTTTGCTACATCTATAGATACATCGTATCCATTTTTATTTATTCTATAGTTGTCAACTTCTATTAGTTTTATAACATTTCCTATAACAGGTATATTGTTAACTACCTCTGCAAAGGCTGGACTAAGATTAACTGATGTAAATACTATTCCTAATGCTGCTACTGATGCAACTATTCTTTTTATTTTTTTATTTTTCATTTTACTTTCCTCCTAAAATTTATCTTTATAAAACTTCAAAATTATTTTTCAATATTTATTTTTTTCTTTTCTTCCTCCTTACATATATAAGACGATTTATAATATATAAAAAGTTTTATTTTTTTTATAAAAATATAAATATTTTTGTATAATTTTGATTTATACTTTATATATATTTCTAGAAAGTAGGTGAATCTTTATGAAAATTAAAAATTTACTAGTATTTATATGGATTATTTGTATTATTTATTTTATATTTTCTTTTCGTAAAATAAACATCAGTTTTCAGTATAAAGTAGTATTTTATATAAATAAAAGGAAGCCCTCAGTAAAACTGGGGGTTCTTCATTTGACGCCTATAAGGCTCAACTTCCAGCCACGCTTCAAAGAATATATCAGTCCGCCACTCGCTAACTATTTTTGGTTACCCGTAAACGGGTCTACTACGTCAAGCGTTAGCTATTCACTCATCATATCTTCTCTCGACTGGTTTTCTATGTATTCTTTTTGTGTCTTTTCTTGTTGTGTCAACATGATATCCTCTACACCAAAATTGTCTGTTTCTATATTTATACTTCTACTTCATATTTCTCCATCTTTCATATATCATTAGGCTACTTTTTCCCTTCAAGAATCCCATAAATCCTGATACTGACATTTTGGGCGGTATTTCTACAAGTATATGTATATGATCTGGACAAGCTTCTGCACTAAGTAAATTCACACCTTTCCATCTACATAATTCTCTAAGAATTACTCCTATTTCTGCTCTTTTTTCTCCATAGAATACTTTTCTTCTATATTTTGGTGCAAAAACTATATGATATTTGCAGTTCCATTTTGTATGTGATAAACTATGTATGTCGTTCATTTTACGACCTCCTTTTGATAATTTTTTTGCAGTTGGCGGACCGCAATTATATCTTATCAAAAGGAGCTTTCTTATTAAAGA
>NZ_JARIBH010000010.1 GCF_029264495.1 Peptacetobacter sp. | reverse complement strand
TCAAAATTAAAAATTGGTGATTCTGTTGGTATTGATGTTGATATCGATAAAAATATTAATCCTAAAGATTTAGTGCCAAATAGAATAATAGTTTATAATGATGTTTCTGATAGATAATAAAAAAGCTGCCACAAATACTATTTAAAGTACTCTTGTGACAGCTTTTTGTTTTTTATTTTACAGCTCTTAATATATGATCTGGTCCATAAGTATAAATTTTCATAGTTTTCTTATTTACTAAATAATTAAAATCTAAATCAGAGAACTCTATATTTCCTGATTCATAATAAAAATCAGATATATTAAATATATAATAATCTCTTCTAAGACTTGCTTTATCTACATAGTTATTTTTAGGATTATATGTGTAACAAACATCTTCTCTATTTGTTTTTAATTTTTTAAATAAATTCTCATATGCTTGATAAACACCTTTTCCAGAAGCTGCAGCTATGCAAGATGATTCTACATTAGGGTGTACATTTTCAAAATATACAAATAATAATTCATCAGCATTATTTAAAATACTTTTATCACTTTTAGAACTTACTAATACAATAGGTTGATCGTCTGTTATAGCTTCTACTGCAAAAGATCTATGTATATAGTCTGATTCTAGTACTGTAAATTCATCACAGTTTGGATAAAATTCTTTTATTACCTTCTTATTTGTTTCATATCTATCTTTTCCACCAATTCTTTTTGCATTAGTTTTTTTAACTAATGATTCACTTATAACAGAATTTCCACCTATTGCATATGTTTTTACTGATGATAAATTTGAATTTAATTTTTTACCATCTGTTACGATGACTGGCATTTTATTTTTTATAGCTACAGATGCTATTGATACAGCATCTGCTTCTCCATTTTTCCCATTTACAATTGCTACTGATTTTACTTTTGAAAGTCTATTTACTTCTTTAGCTACATTATAACTAGTTTCATATCTATCTTTTCCAGCTAATCTTTTTACATTAAAACCTTCTTTTTTTAATTTATTTTCAAGTTCTTTTGTTATTACTCTTGTTCCTCCTACAATATATATATCTTTTGTTGTTAACAAGTTTTTATCTACTGAACTTTTTCCATCCATTGTCATTACAGGCACTAAATTTGCATTTGCTGCTCCTATTAATCCACTTGCACTTAAACCATCTGATAATAGTTCCCTTTGAGAAACTAGTACTGTTGCATCTGCATCATCATCTATACATTCTTCGAAATTATCATACATATCGATAGGACCTAAATCCAAATATTCTAGATCAAAATCATATGTTTCATCATCTGCTGCAACACTAATTACAGTAGAAAAAGTTAATATAAATCCTAACATCATTGCCAAAATTTTATTTTTCATATCTTTTTCTCCTTTAAATAAATTTATCTTAACTTAATGATAACATCTATTTTATATAAATTCAATAAATTCCAAATTTTTATTCTGCTAATTCTTCATAATTTTATGTCATATTTCAATACATTCGTATATAATAATCTTGTATTAAATTAATTATTTTAGGAGTAAAGTTATGAAAAAATATATACTAATAATATTATTCAAGCTATTGTTTCTTCAAAAACAAGAGAGCAATACAAAATAGATATTATAGAAAAAGGATTGAATAAATATTTTTCAACATCTATTTTGGCAGATGATACCAAAGTTCATAAACCAAATCCTGAACCATTATTAAAATGTTTGTCTGTATTAAATTTAAAACCTGAAGATGTTTTATATATAGGTGATACATATTCAGATTTTTTAGCTGCCAAAAATGCCTCTATTGATTTTGGATATGCTAAATGGGGTAGCTTTTCTGATTTTGGTA
>NZ_JARIBH010000031.1 GCF_029264495.1 Peptacetobacter sp. | reverse complement strand
TAAGCCATTTAGAAAACTCCATTCCTGATACAAATCTTTTTTCTTTTTCATAAATTTCTTTATTATGAATTAAATAGAAATTATATACATATCTAGAAACACCAATTGTTTTATTGATTTTTATTTTCTGCTCTTTTGTTGGTTTAATTTCTATTTTGTATGCTCTTTTCAACTTCTTCATCCTTTCTTATTTTGTTTTTATACTTTCAGCATTCGCATATTGTCTGAGAAAGTCGACTTGATTTTTCAAATCATCTTTTTGATTAGAAGTTGAAACTCTTGTGTATATAACTACTTTTCTTTTATCTTCAATATTTGTTTTGCCAATATATTTTAAATATTGTTCATAAGTATAATATCTTCTATTAGTTGGTGTTCTATATGCTTTTAATTTGCTGTCATTATCCCATCTTTGTAATGTTTTTACTGAAACACCTATTAATTCAGCAAATTCTTTTGGTTTATAATTATTATTTCCCATGTAATCACCTCTGACTACATTTTATCATGTTTATATATGTTTATATATATTTTAAATAACTATTCTATGCTCCTAATAATTGAAGTTATTTTTAGATATTTTCAATCGTTTGATTTTTTATATCTTAATATAATTTATATCCATTTTAGTTTATTTTACACACATTTTCAGAGATTTATTTTTAGATATTTTTATTTATATTGATAAAATACTTTATTTTTAAATCATTATTAATTAATATATTATTTTTGATTGTTACTTTATTTTATTATCAATCACTACTTTATTTTATTACTTAATTATTACTTTATTTTAAATCATTTTTTGAATTATTATAAAAAAAGGTTATGACATTTACAAAATAATGCATAACCTTTTTATATTACTTATAATTATTAAAATTTGCTTGCTAATTCTTTTAATTCAGCTTCTGTTTCTTCTGTTGGAGCTACATTGCATATCACTGTGCCTATAACTTCTGCTCCAGCATTTGTCATTCTTTCACTCCAAGTTTCCATCCATTCTCCAGATCCCCATCCATAAGATCCAAATAATGCAACCTTTTTGCCTGATAAACCATCTTCTAATGATTCAACAAATGGTTCCATTTCTCCTTCTTCTAGCTCTTCGCTTCCACAAGCAGGACAACCTAAAGCAAATACTTCTTCTTCTAATAATTTATCTTTATCTATATCTGAAACATTTAATACTGTCGCTTCGTTTCCTGATGCTTTTATTGCATCTGCTAATATATTAGCCATACTTTCTGTATTTCCTGTTCCACTCCAATAAACAACTTTTATTTCTTTCATATTTATTTCCTCCTTTTAGTAAATAAAATTTTTAGTCAAGCAAGAAATAATATGTACTATTTTACTTATACTTATTAAAATTTGCTTGCTAATTCTTTTAATTCAGCTTCTGTATCTCCTGATGGAGCTTCATTACATATTACTGTACCTATAACTTCTGCTCCAGCATTTGTCATTCTTTCACTCCAAGTTTCCATCCATTCTCCAGATCCCCATCCGTAAGATCCAAATAATGCAACTTTTTTACCTGATAAACCACCTTCTAATGATTCAACAAATGGTTCCATTTCTCCTTCCTCTAATTCTTCATTACCCATAGAAGGACAACCTAAAACAAATATTTCATCTTCTAGTAATTTATCTTTATCTATATCAGAAACATTGAATAATGTAGCTTCATTTCCTGATGCTTTTATTGCTTCTGATAGCATATTAGCCATACTTTCTGTATTTCCTGTTCCACTCCAATAAACAACTTTTATTTCTTTCATTTTTCCTCCTCTTGGCAAACACCAATCCTAAATTAATATTTTATATTTTAATTGCATTAATTATGCAACACTTGCAAATTTAGTAGATAAACACTTAAAATCTGAACATATCTGATATAAATGTTTTCCAGTTTCAATTTGCTCTACAAAGTATTTTTTTATATCTTTATATATTTTAAATAGCCTAATTTTTTCTTCGGCATTTTTGTAGACTTTCCAATAACCAGAATATAGATAGTTTTTTCCATTATTTTCTATAAATCCTGATACATCTTCTAAAGGATATCCTAGTATAACTCCCATTTCATGAGGGAAATCTATTTTTCCTTCCTTAAATTCTGTGTATCTTTCTGATAATTTATTTATAACATCAGAAATATCTTCAAAATCATATCCATACTGCTTTATGAAATCTTTATTTTCTTTATTTGATAGAGTATTTTCTAATTTTTCTCTATTAAAAATTATAGAAATACTTTCCTTATCACCACTGTATAATTTCATATGCTCTGTTCCTGTATTTTTCAATTCTTCAGATATACACCCTTCACAATGATTATCATAAATCAATAAATTTGATGGCTTTATTCCAGACAAAACCAATGAGCACTGTAATGCCATATTCCCTTTTATACTACATCTTAAACAAGCTACATCCATCAAATTTATCCTCCTCTTTAATCGAAATTGATTATCATTCCTGCTACATTTATTATATTAATACACTTTTAAAAAATAATCAATCTTTTATTTGATAATTAGTATCATTTATTTATCATTTTTTATAAAATTTTATCAATAAGTTTTACATATATTGAAATTACTTGTCTTTAAAAATAAAAAAAGTATTTATCCAATAAAGATAAATACTTTTTAAAATATATTATTTACTTTTTTTATCTATTTTTAATAATTATTTTTTACAAATTGCCTTTTTATAAGTGTATTATGTCTAGGTTTTGCAGAAATAATTTTTTTAATATTTTCATTAAATAAATAAGGCTTTTGTAAAAATGGTTTTAAATCTATTTCATTTTTAGAGTGTGTGCAAAGTCTTAACATTCCATCGTGAGTTATATTAATTTTATCACATTTATCACAAAACGAACAATTCATAGGTGTAATAACGCCTATTCTACCTTTTGATCCTTTTACTTTGTAGTATGTAGCTATACTTCCTTTGTCCCTATTTTCTATAGCTTCTATCCCTGGTAAAGATTCTATTGTAGATTTTATATCATAATGACCTCTTTTATAAATTTCTTTTGCCTCTCCATAAGGCATAAATTCTATAAACCTTACATCTATAGGTATTCTTCTTGAAATTTGTATAAAATCAACAAGTTCATTATCATTAAAATCTTTAATAGCTACACAATTTATTTTGACATTTAATCCTACTCTAAGACAATTATCTATTCCTGTCAAAACTTCATTTAAATTTCCTACTCTCGTAACAGCTCTATATTTATATTGTTTTAAAGAATCTACACTTACATTTACATTTGTCAATCCACACTCCTTAAAAAGTCTTGCATTTCTAGACAATGTAGTTCCATTTGTAGTAAGAGAAATATCCCTTATACCACATTCTTTTGCATATTTTATAAATTCTGGAAGATTTGGATGGAGTGTTGGTTCTCCTCCTCCTCCAACAAACTTTATTCTTTTTATTCCATTTTCAGAAAATACTTTTATCAAAAATTTTATATCCTCTGGATTTAATACGTCATTTATATAATTAGGTTTATATTTTGTGTCAGCTTTTTTACAATATACACATTGTAAATTACATTTATCTGTAATAGCAATTTTTAGACAATCTATTACTCTTCCATATCTATCTATCATTTTATTAAAATCCTAAAATTTATACAAATTATATATATTGATATATTTTTTAATATATTTTATTGAATGTAATTTATTTTTGTATAAAGTATCTATCTTTCTCATATAACACACTCCCAATTATTTAACGTATTACTATATTTATCTTCAATGAATCATTTTTGAATTAATAAATTATTTTTTAGCTATAATTTCCTATATTTAACATTTATCTACAATAAATCATTTTTACATTATAAAATTAATTCCTTGCAGTATAAATCATTTTATTTTCTTATATTTACTCTATTAAAAACCTTTCCCACTTAATAAAATTATACCATATAATTTTATTCTATGATATCTCTTAATTTTTCACTAAATACAGACTCAAACTCTCCTATATCATTTTCAAATTCTTCACAATTTTGATAGTTATCACAAATATACATTACAGAATCTAATGTAGCTGATGATATTTTTTCTAAATTCTGTTTGTAAAGAATTTCTATTCCTGTAACTTCTTCAAAGAAATCTGCAATTATATCGTAAATATCATCTATAATCTTATTTCCTTCATCTAGTCCAAATTGTTCTTTTATTATATCTCTAGATTTTTTACCAAGAACAGTATCTCTGATATAGTATATAAAGTTTTCAAAATCTCCTGTATTGCTACAAGGCTCTATTTCAAATAAAATTCTAAAGAATAAATTCCATGGAAATTCTGTGTTTAGTCTTTTTCTAAACATAGTTCCTATTCTTTCTCCAAATTTTCTACTAAAAACAGGTTCTCTTTCAAATTCTATTTCTGAATTAAAATCTATTTCCTTACCCACTATCTGACCAAGCATACTAAACTCATTTATTAAAAATTCAGCAATTCTATCTTCTGATTCTATTTTATCTAGTGCATAACTAATTATAGTTTCACAAGGCTTTTTAAAATCGACTATAAATCCTATATCTTGCATCATTTTTTGTGAGAATATATCATAAACAAATTTTGCAAATAATTTTTCAATCTCTGCTCTACTTATATCTGAATTAAATGTATGTGGTGTATGGAATGTTTTATAAAGGCTTAAAAGCTGTTTATCAATCATTGTAAGATTTTGTTTTATAGTTTTCATCATTTCCTTTATAAATCCATCTGCAAGTAAATATGTATTATTTTTATATATTACCTTATGTTCTATTTCTCCCCAGAATACATTTACCAATGATTTTATCTGTAGTTCAAAATTAACTGTTCTGTTTAATATTTTATATATACCATCAATTTTATAAATTTCAAATCCATTTTTTTGTCTACTTGGTTGTTTTTCAGACATTTTCAACATTATATTTTTATTAGAATTATTGTAATAGTATATTTTATCATCTGTTTTGTTAAAATATCTTCTAAGTGCTCTATACACTTTGTTTTCTTCCTCTATGAATCTACATTCTATTCTAACACCTATTAAATCTGGTAAAAATTCCATCATATTTGATGCTTCATCAAATTTTACCAAATATCTATTTCTAATTATTTTTTCTCTTAAACTAGCTTCTGATTTTACTCTTGAAGACATACTTATATACTCTTGTTCTTTTTCTTGGAGTATTTTTTCAAAATAAGTTTCCAATTCACTTGATATATCGATAAGCATCGGCGTCATATCATCAAGTATATTTACAGCTTTATCAATAAATTCAAATTCTTTTAACCCCATATTTTTATCCCTTTCAAATTTAAATTATATTTTATTGTTTTGGAAGAAATTTTCAATATAATTTAATTATAACTAATTTTAGTTTAATATTCAAATTTAGTTTAATATTCAAATTATATTAAAATTACAATTTTCTTTAATATTTATTTTTATAGATTTTAATATTTTTTATAATAAAATTCAATACTTTCTAATGTTTTATTTTTATTTTATTATTTTTATTCTAATAGTATTTTATTTCTATTCTATTTTTATTTTATTTTATAGTATTTTATTTTTTAACAGTTTCAAATATTTATCTATCTGAACCTCCCACAACTAAAGTCATGAATGTTCTTGGCTAGTTTAATAAGTTTATATACTTATATTTTATCATAGTTGTTAATTATTATACTTTTTTATTTTACTTTTATTATAATATTTTTTATATTATTTCAGTTCATCTATATTATTTTTAGTTTAATTATTATTTTAGTTTAATTTTGTATAATATATTATATTTTTACTGATTATTATATTTTCAAGGATTGTTTTGAATATTTATTATTTTTAAGGATATAAACATTTTATTGGAATTTTATTCAAAAATATGTATAATATTGTATGAATTAATTTATTTTATTTGGAGGTGTGTATGAAGAAAAAAAATATAGGGTGTTCTACATTAGTGATAATATTAATATTTAGTATAATATCATTTTTTGTTCCAAGTGAAAAAAATTCTGATATAGACACAAATGCTAATAAAGTAGCTAATGAAGAAAGTATAGAAAATAAAAATATTGAAAATACTGATGATGAAAGTGAAAATTTATCTGAAGAAAATTTATCTAAACAAGATAATAAAGAAGATTTATCTAATGATATGTTTAATGGCTACAAAATCATCAAAGTCGATGGTGGTGATTTATCTGGACATAGAGAACCTAATGTAGCAGTTGATATCGGTTTTGGAGATAGAGAATATTGGGCATTTACTAATGAATATGGTCAATTGGTTAAAGTAGTAGCAAAAGAGGTTATTTTACAAAATGAAAAAACAGAACCTGTTACTTCAAAAGGAAGATATTATCCCGACGAAGCAAAAGTTCCAGGAGTTGAAAGTAAATATCTTGATGAAGGACATATTATAGCCGATTCACTTGGAGGAGTTTCTAATGCATATAACATAACTCCTCAAAATAGTACTCTTAATAGACATGGTGATCAAGCTTATATGGAAAAAGTTATAAGAGATGCTGGAGGATGTACTAATTTTACAGCAATAATAACTTATCCAAATACAAATACACAAATACCAAGTCATTATAGTTATACATACACTATAAATGGTGAGGTTATTAAAGATGATTTTGATAATGTAAATCCTGATGAATATAATGCTGGATTAAATTCTAATAAATCAGACGGTGATTATACAGAAAAATCAAATACTACTTCTGATTCCAATGAAACAGTTTATTGGACACCTAATGGAAAATCATATCATTCATCTAAGTCTTGTCATACATTAAGCAGAAGTAAAAAAATTCTATCTGGTACAAAAGAAGAATCTGGCAAATATGATGCTTGTGATATATGCTATTAGTAATCGTTAAATAAATCATTGCAATAAAAAAAGAGAGTTTAAACTCTCTTTTTTTATGGTCTTTTATATCTATTTAGTACCTAGCCATTCAACTATATCTTGCATTACTTCATCTTTATTAGTTTCATTCAATATTTCATGTCTAGCATCTTTATATAATTTCATAGATACATCTTTTACTCCGAAAGCTTTGTATCTCTCATAAAGATTTTGTACACCCTTCCCATTTTTACCAATAGGATCTTTATCTCCTGATAAAATTAAAATTGGCACACATTTAGTAAGTTTTGATAAATTCTTTTTATTTTCAATATACTTTAATCCATTTATAAAATCTCTATAAAAAGCAGTAGTACATAAAAAACCACATTTATTATCAGCTATGTATTTATCGACTTCTTTTTCATCTCTAGATAGCCAATCAAACTTTGTTCTAGGATTTTTAAACTGTTTATTATTTCCACCAAAAATAAGATTATCCAAAAGCTTACTTCTATGTCTTTCTCCATGTACTTTTTCTATACAAGAAATAATCGGAGTAATCATTTTTAATTCTGTACCAAAATCACCACAAGACCCAGAAAGAATAATCGCGTTTATTGAATCAGAGTAATCTATAAGATATTTCTGTGCTGCAAAAGACCCCATACTATGACCAAAAAGATAAACTGGTACACCTTGATTCTCTTTTCTTATTATATTTGTAAGCAACTTCATATCTTCCACTAGAAAATCAAATCCATTTTCTCTAGCAAGATAACCTAAGTTTTCTAAAGAATCCTCACTTTCACCATGCCCCCTATGGTCGTGAATATATACTATATATCCAGAATCTGTGAGTTTTTTTGCAAAACCTTCATATCTTTTTGCATTTTCAGCCATTCCATGAGATATTTGGACAATCCCTTTTATTTTATAATCATCCTCATTTTCCCATCTTATTGCAGATAATTTTTTATTATCTGAGCCATTAAATACAAATCTATTACACTTCAATCAATACACCCTCTTATTTTTAAATGAATTATTTTATTTTAGCTTCTTTTATAAGCTGTTCAACATGTTTTACATATCTTTCATTAAGTATTTTTTTCTTAACTTCTTCTTTGCATTTAGCTAACTCTTTTTGTTCTTCTTTTGTAGAGTTTACTTTTACTATTTCATATCCTCTATTTGTTGTTATTAAATCTGAAACTTCACCATTGTTTAACTTAAATGCTTCTCTACTAAATAATGCATCTTTTGAATCTCTATCAAATAGACCTAAAGATCCACCTTTTTCACCAGTCTTTTTATCATCAGAATATTTTTTTGCAAGTTCTCCAAAATCTTCTCCTGATTTTGCTCTTTTTAATACATCTTCAGCAGTTTTTTTGATTTCTTCTTTCTTTTCATCAGAAACACTCTTTAAATCTCTATCTACTGTTGCAAATAATATATGAGATGCATCTATCATTTTGTTTTTAAATTCATCTCTATGTTCATTATAATAATCTTGAATTTCTTGATCTGTTACATTTTGTTTTTCATTAAACTGTTCTTTATATGCATTTATTACATTATCTTTTTCTATATAACTTTTTAACTCTTCTTTTGTTATACCTTTATCCTCTAAATCTTTTTTGAATATAGGATTTTCTTTTAAAGCATCAATTAATTCTATTTCTCTACTATCATTTTCAGCATTTTCTATAGTTATTCCATCTTCTAAAGCTTTTTGATATACTACTTCACTGTCAACTAAAAAGTTTGCTGCTGTAGTTTTTAATTCTTCCTGTTCTTCTTTTGACATATCTTCAAAAGTTCTTCCTGTTTTATATTCATTTACAGAAGATATTATAGCTTCTGCAACTTTTAAATCATCTGAAGTTATTTTTGTATCATTAACTGTAGCTATAGTTCCTTTTGAGCATCCTGTTAGAGAAAGAATTGCCGCCATTCCTAAAGCTAATACTAATTTCTTTTTAAACATATTTCTTCCTCCTTAGTTTAAACTTAAATTCTGTAGCCAGAAGTTTTTAGGTTTTTCATTTTGTCCAACAGCTGCAAATTCGTATCCATTATCAGCATAATATTTTACTAATGCATCAAATGTTTCTAAAGTTTGTGGTTTTTCATGCATTAATATTATTACATTATGACCATTTCCATACTGTTTTACAACATTCATTATCTGAGCAGAGTTTCCTCTCCAGTCATTAGTATCGACATTCCAGTCCCAAATTTTATAACCTGCTGCTATCATATTATCATATGATGCTTTTGGAGTGTATGGTTTACTACCAAATGGTATTCTTATAACTTTTGATTTTTTACCTGTTATTTTAGTATAAGTTTTACTGCACTGATCAAACTCATTTTTTGCTGCTTCTGGAGTTTTATATAACTGTTTTACATCATGAGTTACACTGTGGAATCCAGCAGTACTTGTACTATT
This sequence comes from Peptacetobacter sp., assembly GCF_029264495.1. Lineage (GTDB taxonomy): Bacteria > Bacillota > Clostridia > Peptostreptococcales > Peptostreptococcaceae > Peptacetobacter. The sequence goes on along the minus strand of NZ_JARIBH010000031.1, from coordinate 7,068 downwards.
TGATACATTCTTAACTTGTTGTGGATACCGTCTCATATTAGGTTCAATCATAAAGAATGTAGCTTTTGCATTATATTTATCTAATATCTTAAGCATCCGATCTGTATATTTTGATGGACCATCATCTATAGTTATATAAACTGTTCTTCCAGATGTTTTTTGAGGTCCTTTTTCAGATTCTCTAGAAGTATCTTTAACCATATCAGTTATTGTTGTAGATGTTAAAGCGACATCTCTTTTTTTAGAGGCATCGTAAACATTACCACCTGCTAATGTTTTTACTAATAGACCTGCTATTATTAAAACTACCACAGCACCAATTATAATTATTCTTCGTTGTTGTTTTTTCTTTCTTCTTCTGGCATTTTTTGCATTTGAAGAAGACGCTTTTTTTGTCTGTGGATTTTTATTTGTTGTTTCTTTTTTATTTGCCATTTTATTTCCTCCTAACGAATATATCCTTCATAAAATTGTATAACCAAACAACTTATTACATTATACTACAAATTTAACTATGTATGTCTTAATCTGGAAATTTTTCACCAATTTGTAACTCTCTCATTTGAAAATGCTTAATTTAATATAGAAATAAAGGTTTTTTTGTAGTATAATTAACTTACATTATAAATACAGGGGATGATTTTATGTATCAGTATGACGACTATATTAATTTAGAAAACTCGTTAGATTTACCTACCGAAATAAGAGGCAAATGCGTCCGTGTTGTAAGTGTTTTGGAAAACTTAGAGGACATTGTAATTGTACATAAATTCAAGCTTTACGTTGTAAACGAAAAATATATTATAGGAATAAATTCAGATTTAAAATAGGCAAAAATATATTTTCTTTTACAAGCAAATTTATAAAACTTTAAAACTTAATACGATAATTATTATATACTGAGCATTGAAAATAATATCTTATTATTTTCGTGGTCAGTATTTTTTTATTTTTAAGTAATAATCATTGCTATTTTACAAAAATCATATGTAAGTTTAATATATACTGGAATTTTTTAAAGTTGATATCTATGTAAATTTGATATATACTGGAATTTTTTATTAGAAATTTGGTGTTTATTTTGATAATAATTTTTATTATATATTATCAATTGATAATAGAAGCATAATTATTAATATTTTTTATGTTACAATTTGAAATTTTTATATTATTTTTTATTTAACATTTATTATTTTTATTATATATACTATTTTTTAATATATATTTAACTTTTTTACATAATAAAAGCCAATATATAATTATACTGGCTTTTTTATTATCATATTAGTTCTATCAATCATGTATTTTTTCTCTTACTTGCTAAAATTTTCACTTGAATTTACGAGTAAGTATATAAATTTACCTTAATATGCTATTATTCGTTTTTCAAAATCTAAAATTTAAATTTTATCCGGATAAGTCCCTTAAAATTGAACCTCCTTCAATTTTGCTTACCACAATCTAATATTGTCAAACTATGTAATTATATTTTAGAATTATTATATTTCTAAAATTTTAATAATATTCAAGCCAATATAATTATCATTATGTAAAACGTATCTTTATGATTGTAAATTTATTTAATTCATAACTTTAAAACCACAATAAATATTTATTGTAATTTTATCATTTCTCCTTAGTAAGCTTTTCTTATTAAACTCTTAAGCAATAATTAACAATAATTAAATCAAATTATATTATTTATTTCTTTTTTTCTTATATATTCTTTTTTTATAATTTTCAGTTATTGTCGTTAAAACTTTTTCATATACTTCTTTCTCTTCTGGAGAAACTCCTTCATATATGATTTCATATATTTTGTCCATTATCTCATAATACTCATTTTTATATTTACATCCTTCTTCTGTTGGATAGAATAGTACATTTTGAATATCATTTCCCTGTGCAACTCTATATATTAAACCTTGTTTTTCCATATTTGAAAGCATTATTGAAACAGTTGATTTAGCAAGATCTGTTTCCTGACATATTCTACTGAATATGATGCCTTCTTCCTTATTGTTCCATAGTACTTCAAGTACTCTAAATTTAGATATAGATATATTCTTTATTCCTTTTTCTCTTAAAAAAGCATTAAATAATCTTTCCTGAGAAAAATGGATTCCTGCTGAATATCTTATAACATCTTCTTTTTTTAACATAGTTTTCTCCTTCCTTTTAGAAAAACTTTCAAGCATTTTAAGCTAAAGTATTGTCACAATGATATAACCATATCCTTATAGAATAAGATTACCCTACTTTTCAAAAAAAGTAAAGTTTTTATAATAATTTTTCTCCTTATTTTTAAAATTTTAGTCTGTTCTTTAAAAACAGTTTATTGTATACAGCATTATATTTAATTTATTTTTGTTTTTTTATTTTTACCTATACTAATTTTATAAAAAAATATTTTTTTATTTCTTTAATATATTATTAATGCACATAAGACAAAAAATATAATATATAAAAAATACAGCAACTAAGAATTTAGCTACTGTATTTTTATAAAATGTTTTATTTAATTTTTTATCAAAAGGTATCTATATACAATCTAAATTTTATTGTAAAAATTTTTAAATAAAATTAGATTGACTTTATATTTTTATTTATTATTATATTTTTATTTATTATTATGTTTTTCTTTTAGATAATTATCTATAGATGCTGCTGCTGTTTTTCCAGCTCCCATAGCAGATATTACTGTTGCAGCACCTGTTACTGCATCTCCACCTGCATATACACCTTCTTTAGAAGTTTGTTCATTTTCATTTACTACTATACATTTTTTTCTATTTACATCTAGACCTTTTGTAGTAGATGATATTAATGGATTTGGTCTAGTTCCTAAAGACATTATAACTGTATCTACATCCATTTCAAATTCAGAACCTGGAATTTCAATTGGTCTTCTTCTTCCTGAACTATCTGGTTCTCCTAATTCCATTTTTATACATATCATTCCTTTAACATTTCCATCGTTATCAACTAATATTTCTTTAGGATTTGTTAAAGTTAAGAATTCTATACCTTCTTCTTTTGCATGGTGAACTTCTTCTACTCTAGCAGGTAATTCTTTTTCACTTCTTCTATAAACTATTATAGATTCAGAACCTAATCTAAGTGCAGTTCTTGCTGCATCCATAGCAACATTTCCGCCACCTACTATTGCGACCTTTTTACCTATGTTTATAGGAGTATCATAAGAATCATCATAAGCTTTCATAAGATTTACTCTAGTTAAATATTCATTTGCAGAAACAACTCCATTTGCATTTTCTCCAGGTATTCCCATAAATGTTGGAAGTCCTGCACCTGATCCTATAAATATCGCTTCAAATCCTTCATTTTCTATAAGTTCATCTACTGTTATTGTTCTTCCTATAACTACATTTGTTTCTATCTTAACACCTAATTTTTTTATATTATTTATTTCAGGTTGTACAACTTTTTGTTTTGGTAATCTAAATTCTGGTATTCCATATGTTAAAACACCACCAGATTCATGGAATGCTTCAAATATTGTAACATCATATCCTTTTTTAGCTAAATCACCAGCACAAGCAAGTCCTGATGGACCACTGCCAACTACTGCTACTTTTATTCCGTTTGGTTTTTCTTCTACACCAAAGCTACATCCATTTTCTCTTGACCAATCTCCAACAAATCTTTCTAGTTTTCCTATTGCTATTGGTTCATTTTTTATACCAACTACACACTGACCTTCACATTGACTTTCTTGTGGACATACTCTACCACAAATAGAAGGAAGTGAACTTGATATAGATATAACTTTTGCAGCTCCTTTTATATCTCCTTCTTTAACCTTAGAGATAAATCCTGGTATATTTATACCTACTGGACATCCTTTTACACATCTAGGATTTTTACAATTAAGACATCTTTCAGATTCCATCATAGCTTCTTCTTTATTGTATCCTAAACATACTTCATCAAAGTTTTTAGCTCTTACCTTTGGATCTTGTTCTCTTACAGGTACTCTCTTAGCTTTTTTAGCTTTTTCATCTTCAGAACATCCACATCCACCATGTTTATGTGTATCTCCTTCTTCTAATTTTAACTTAGCTCTACCTTCTGGAGTTTTAAACATTGTCTGTCTTCTCATCGCTTCATCAAAGTTTACAAGATGTCCGTCAAACTCTGGACCATCACAACAAGCAAATTTAACTTCATCTCCAACAGTAACACGACATGCTCCACACATACCTGTACCATCAACCATTATTGTATTTAAACTTACTGTTGTTGGTATGTTAAGTTCTTTAGTAAGCATACACATAAATTTCATCATTATCATAGGACCTATTACGATTGCTCTTGTGTATTTTTTACCTTTATTATCGATTAAATCTTTTAAACAATCTGTTACTCTTCCATCAAAACCATATGAACCATCATCTGTAGATATATAAACATCTCTTGCTATTTTTTTCATATCGTCTTCTAAAATTATAAGTTCTTTTGTTCTAGCACCGATTATAACATCACAATCTATGCCATGCTCTCTTAGCCATTTAACTTGTGGATATACTGGAGCAGCTCCAACTCCACCGGCTACGAATATGATATTTTCCTTTTTTAAACTTTCCACATCTTCATAGATAAATTCACTTGGATTTCCTAATGGTCCAACAAAATCATTTACAAAATCGTTTTCCTTAAGGTCAGCTAATTTTGTTGTTGATGCACCTACTGTCTGTAAAACTATTTTTACTGTTCCAGCTTCTTTATCGTAATCTGCTATTGTAAGTGGAACTCTTTCTCCCTTTTCGTCAATTTTAATAATTATAAATTGTCCAGGATTTGCGGATTTAGCAACTCTAGGAGCTTCTATATCCATTGCAAAAATATTGTCTGTCAAGCGTTCTTTTTTCACTATTCTAAAACTCATATCACATTCTCCTATCTTTATTAAAAGAGTAAAATTTATAAATTTATAAATTTTCTAGTTCCTAATTACAATTATACTATATTTATATTCAATATCATAGCAATAGTATCATAATGATTTTTTAGCTAATGATTAATTTATATATATATATGCTACTTTTTAACAATGTATTATACTATTTTTACAAAATTTATTTTTTAAGTCGATTAAAAAGTGTTGAAATCTAGGCTTTTTATAAAAATCAGTATATTATTTTTAAGTTATTTTTTTAACTAATTTTAACACTAATAATTATTTTTATTAATTATAATATATAATTATGATTAATAATTTTATTAATTCTTTTTTTGATTTTTCTGTCTTTTTAGACTATTTGATAAAATTTTATTTATTTTTGGCTATTTTAAGCTTTTTTAATTTAAAATATTTCTAAATAAAAAACGGTCCAAAGTTTTCATTTTAAAACTTCAAACCGTTTCAATACTTTTCAGATTGTTACATTTTTGATTTAAATATGCTTTTCTTAGAATATTCTTTTGATGGAGCATTTATCATCAACATTACATATATAGTATACATTATTAATGTAATTAGTATTGTCGCTATAGTAGAATAATTTTCAACTATAACTTCTACATAATATATAGTTTTATACATTATCGCCTGTAATATTGAATTTGGAGATACTCCAAATAATATAACTATAACTCCTATAAACACTAATCCAAGTGTAAACTTTATTCCTCCAAATCTATAAATTAATGCTCCTACAACCATTCCTATAGATATATCTAGGAAAAATATTTTTAAACTACTTAATATATAAGAAATATCTGCTTCTATTGTTTTTAAAGTAAATCCATTAAAAATACTTTCTAATCCTTTAATAAATATTACATTTAAAATAGTTACTAAAAGTGTAAATACTATTGATGATATTATAGAAGATATTATTATAGATTTTCTATCAGATCTTATGTTAAGCATAGTGTTAAATTCAAAATTCGATAAAGTTATTGCATATACACATATTATACCTGTTAAACTTCCAATTGTAGTTGATGAAAGCAAATCTATTTTAGATGCACCAGATAATACTCTATCTCCTATAGATATAATAGAAAAAAATGCTAAAAATGCTATCCATACTAATAAATATATTTTGAAATTTATCTGTAAATATTCAATATAGGGTCTTAATTTTTTCATCTTATCTCACCTCTTCTGTAGTTTTTAAAAATATATCTTCAAGTGTAGGTTTCTCTAATTTTAAATCTTTAGACTTTATATATTCTTCATCATCTCCAGAGATTTTACCATAGTAGAATATTGTTTCACTAGAAGCAAATTTTTTATATTCCTTTGCTTCATCATAGAATGATAATTTTTTTAAGTCCTCTGATTTTCCTGTAATTAAATGAGATTTTTCTTTTAAATCTTCAATATCTTCATTTATTTTTATACTCTTATTATTAATTATTACTACCTTTTCAATCAGTTTTTCCATTTCTTCTACTAAATGTGTTGTTATTATATAAGTATTCATAGTTTCTGAGTATTTTTGCATAAGTTCTTCATAAAAGATTTTTCTATTTGATACATCTAATCCTATTGTTGGCTCATCAAAAATTGTTATTTCTGCATTTGATGAAAGTGCTACTATTATCATTACTATTGATTTTTGACCTCTTGATAACTTACCTATTGTTTTTTTTGTATTAACATTAAATCTTTCCACCAATCTTTCTTCTAATTCTTTATCATAATTTTCAAAGAAATAGCTATATGCTTTTAAAATATTTTTTACTTTAATATCTGTTGAAAATATATCTGTTTCTTTAATATGGCATATCTTTTTTAATTCATTTGAATTTTTAGATATTTTTTCACCATTTATACATACTTCTCCACTATCTGGATATAATTTATCTGCCATTATGTTGCAAAGTGTTGATTTTCCAACCCCATTTCTACCAAACATTCCGTATATATGTCCAGTTTCAAATTCTATATTTATGTCATCTAATATTACTTGCTTGCCAAACTTTTTATTAATTCCTCTAATTTCTAATTTATCACTCATTTTGATTCCTCCTTTTCTTTTGATTTTATACTTTAAATTTAGACTTTTATAATACACAATTTTTACATCTTTAATA
>NZ_JARIBH010000045.1 GCF_029264495.1 Peptacetobacter sp. | reverse complement strand
ATTAAATTTTATATCTTTATTTAATAAAATCAATGTATATAAAAAATAAACCACATTATGAGATTACAATTAAATCTAAAATGCGGTTTATTTTTGCTAATCAGATTGTATTTAAAGTTTTTAGACTATATATTACATATACTGCTTGTATGTATTTTTCCAATTTTTCATAAAGTTTTATGATAGTAAATAATCTTTTAATTCATCTACAGAGTTTACTATTTTCAGTGGACTTGCTTTTTCTAATTCCTCAAGAGATCCGTATCCATAAGAAACAGCTACACATAAAAGTCCGTTTAATCTAGCTCCAAAGATATCATGCTCCTTATCACCAACCATCAATACATCTTTTTTATTTTCATCATTGATATTTAATCTTTTTAAAGCTTCAAAAATAACATCAGCTTTTTCTGAAATTTTACCGTCTAGAGTTGCTCCTACAATTTCATCAAAATAATTATCTATTTTAAAATACGATAATATTTGTCTTACAAATTTTTCTGGCTTTGAAGATGCTATAGAAAGAGTAAATCCTTTTTCTTTTAGAGCTTTAAGCATATTTTCTATATTTGGGTATAATTTATTTTCAAATATTCCTATAGTAGAAAATCTTTCTCTATAATATTTTGTAGCTTTTTCAGCTTCTTCTTCAGTCATGTTAGAATAAGCCATAAATTGACTTACAAGGGGAGGACCTATGAACGATTTTAATTTTTCTATATTTTTTTCTGCTTTTCCCATTTTTTCAAGAGCATACCGTACGCAGTTTATAATTCCTTCACCTGATTCTGTTAAAGTTCCATCTAAATCAAATAATATTATTTTCTTCATATTTTAGTACCTCGTTATCTTAGATTTTTATAAATTCTATATTTTAAAATTATATACTATATTAATCATAATATAAATTTCTTTTCTAAATAAATATAACTCTAGATAAATATAACATATATTTTTAAAATTTCATATATTAAATAAATCTTTATTAAAACTATAAAAAAGCACATAAATAACTTTTGAAATTCATATATTTATGATATTTTATAGTATATAATATAAATTTTATATCTCAGGAGGAACTTTATGTGTACAGCAATAACTTATAATACAAATGATCATTATTTTGGTAGGAACTTTGATTATTTAATGTCGTATGGTGAAAATGTAGTAGTAACACCAAGAAATTTCCCATTTAAATTTAAAAAAATAGAAGATATAGATAATCATTATGCTTTTATTGGGATAGCAGCTGTTTTTGACAATTATCCATTATATTATGATGCAACAAATGAGAAAGGTCTTAGCATTGCAGGACTTAATTTTCCAGGTAATGCTTATTATAATACAAAAGAAGTTGATGGTAAAATAAATATTTCTCCATTTGAACTTATACCTTGGTTGCTTAGTAAATTTGAATCTGTTAAAGAAGCTAGACCTTATCTAGAAAATTTAAATCTTATGGATATTAATTTTAGTGAAAGTTTACCTTTAGCACCTCTACACTGGATTATCTCTGATCAAAATGAAAGTATAGTGATGGAAAGTGTTAAATCAGGACTAAAAATATACGATAATCCTTTAGGAGTACTTACTAATAATCCTGAATTTGAATATCAAATGTTTAATTTAAATAATTATCATAATATATCTAAAAGAGATCCTGAAAATCTATTTTCAGAAAAAATCACTTTAGATACTTATTGTCGGGGAATGGGAACTATGGGTATGCCTGGAGATTTATCTTCAATGTCTAGATTTGTTAGAGCTTCTTTTGCAAAATTAAATTCTGTATCAGAAACATCAGAAGGAGAAAGTGTAGGTCAATTTTTCCATATTTTAAGCTTTGTAGAACAGTTAAAAGGTCTTTGTATCACTTCAGGTAGTAATTATGAATATACTATTTATTCATCTTGTTGTAATATGGATAAGGGAATTTATTATTATAGAACTTATAAAAATAGTCAAATTAATGCTATTGATATGCATAAAGAGGATTTAGAAAGCTCTAATTTAAGTGTATATCCACTAATTAATGAACAAAATATAAAATTTGTTAATTAAATTTGTTAAATCAAATTTGGAGGGAATTATTATGAATAATTATCCAACTTGGACTAGTTTTTATATGGAGTTTGCAAACACATTATTAAAATATAAAAATAATAGAAAAGAGCTTATCGAAAAAATTACAAGTGTATATAATAGAAATAATATTTCTTTACCTACATTAGAAAAAGATAGAAATATAATAGACATAGATCCATTCACAGTATTTGGACTATTCAATAAACAAATAAGTTTGCGGAATAGAATCCGTATAATTGAAGGGCTAGCAAAAGAATTTTCAATATCTGTAAAAACTCCAGAATCATTTGCTGGAATACCTTTTTTAAATAATCTTGGAGCTGTATTTTATAAATTTATAGATGAAAGAGGTAGTTTAGATATTCAAAATCTTTGGAATGTATTTGAAGCAGCCCTTGAATATGCAAATACTCATTCTAAAAAGAGTAGAGAAAATCTGATAAATTACTATAATAAAGCCTTAACACAAAAGGGTATTAAATGGAACTTAACTATGGGATTGTTTTGGATTAGACCTTTTGAATATATAAATTTAGACTCTATAAATCGTTGGTATTTATCAAACCCTAATAATATGCCAAAAGAATTTATAGATAAAGCAAATAATTTTAAATTCGTATTCTCTGGAGAAGATTATTTAAATTTATGCAGCGAGTGTAGAAAATTTTTAGAAAATGGAAATTATAGTTATAATAATTTTCCTGAATTATATAGAGTTGCATTTGCACTAGCAGAAGAAATAAATGCAGAAAAGAAAAGATTAGAAGATGAGGATAGAGAAGAAGATAAATATTCATTAAATGATTATAATAAAGAATGTGATAATAAATCTATCTCAAAAAACTTAGAAGATGATTATACAACTAAAAAAATATATACAGAATTAGATTTTCTCAATGAGGTTTATTTAGACGAAGAGAAGTATTATATTCTTAAGAATCTTCTCCTACATAAGAAAAACATTATACTTCAAGGACCTCCAGGAGTAGGAAAGACCTTTGCAGCAAAAAGACTTGCATACTCAATAATTGGAGAAAAAGATTCTAATAGAGTAATGACTATACAATTTCATCAGAATTATAGCTATGAAGACTTTATGATGGGATTTAGACCTAATGAATGTGGATTTAAGCTTAAAAAAGGACCTTTCTACAACTTCTGTAAAAAAGCAGAACAAGATCCTAGTAATGAATATTTCTTTTTAATTGATGAAATCAATAGAGGGAATCTAAGTAAAATATTTGGTGAGCTTTTTATGCTTATGGAAAATGATAAAAGAGGGACTGAGATAAAACTGCTTTACTCCGATGAGTTGTTTTCAATTCCTAAAAATTTATATATAATAGGAATGATGAATTCAGCAGATAGAAGTCTTGCTATTATCGATTACGCTCTAAGAAGAAGATTTGCATTTTTTGAATTTGAAGCAGCTTTTGAATCTGATGGATTTAAAAAGTATCTTGAAGAAAAAAGTAATGATAAACTTTATAAACTTATTGAAACAGTTAAAAGACTTAATAATGATATTAAAAATGATGGTTCTCTTGGAAAAGAATTTTGTATAGGACATAGTTTCTTCTGTTTTAATGATATTGTTGATGATTATTTATTAAAATCAGTTGTAGACTATGAGATAATACCTCTATTAAATGAATACTGGTATGATGAAATTGATAAGGTTGAAGAGTGGAGCTATTTACTTCATGATGCGATAAAATAATATAATTACTGGTGAAATAAAATGATAAAAATACAGAACATATATTATATGCTAGCATATGCCTTTCAAATTCTAAAAAGTGATGCATATTCATTTTGTGAGACAGAAGAATTTGAAAATGCAGCTGATTTATTAGCAACTATTCTTGAGAAAGGAATTTCTATTCAAATCAAGAAACAAGGATTAAAAAGAAATTATGTAGAATCTACAGATGCATATAATTATATAAAAGGGAAGATTGATATTTCAGAATCTATTAAAAGTCAAAATATAATAAATCATCAATTAGTTTGTAATTTTGACAACTTTTCATTAGATTGTTATGCAAATAGGATTTTAAAAACAACTATACAAATACTTATCAAATCAAATATTAAATCACATAGGAAAAAGTCTTTAAGAAAGCTTTTATTATATTTTAAAGATGTTAGAAGTTTGGATACTAGGAACATTAAAAGAATAAACTGGAATATGAAGTTTAATAAAAATAATCAGAGTTATCAGATGCTTATTTCTATATGTTATCTAGTTTTAAATGGACTTATTCAAACAACTACAGAAGGCTCTACAAAGCTTTTAAACTTCCTTGATGAACAAAGTATGAGTAGACTTTATGAAAAGTTTATCCTTGAATATTATAAAAAACATTACCCTGAATTAAATCCTTCTGCATCATATATAAATTGGATAATAGATTATGGTAGAGATAATCTATTACCCATTATGAAATCAGATATAACATTAACTTATGGTAACAATATTTTGATTATAGATGCTAAATATTATAGTCATACAACGCAAGTAAGGTTTGATAAACATACAATTCATTCTAATAATTTGTATCAAATTTTTACTTATGTGAAAAATAAAAATAGTATTGATAAAACTGTATCTGGAATGATTTTGTATGCTAAAACTGATGAATTAATTCAGCCTGATAGTAGTTATATTATGAGTGGAAATAGAATAGATATTAGAACATTGAATCTTAATTGTGAATTTTGTGAAATACAAAAACAACTCGATGAGATAGTCCATACTTTTTTTGAATAAAAATAAATTTATAAGCAGCATCAGATATATTATTATAATGTATATGATATAATAAGGAGATTATTATGAATGACGAAATAATTTGTTATTGCTCTAATGTAACAAAGAAAGAAATTATATCGGCTTTAGATAACGGTGCAAAAACTCTTTCAGATATAAAAAAAGTTACTGGAGCATGCACCAAAGGATTGTGTAAAGAAATGAACCCAAAAGGAACATGATGTGCAAAAGATATAATGCAAGTTATTGCAGAGTATAATTTAAATAATAAAAAAGAATATAAACAATTAGATTTATAAAAAAGAGTAGAGTAGCCTAAAAGTTGGTTACTCTTTCTATTTAAAGAAATTAATAAGGTATATTATAAATTTTAAAGTGTATAAAAATAATTTTAGCCTGGTCTTTATCAATTATTTCATAAAGATCCAGGCTATTTTCGATTATAACTTTCTGCGTTCATTTTATTTTCCTCTTATAATTTTTCGATAAAATCGATTTTGTAAATTAAATATTATTAATAATAATATATTATTAAACTGCTTTTGCCATTAAGTACATAGCTGGGAATATTATTAATGCAGAACATACAACTTTTGCAGATAATGCTAACATAGTGTTACCTCCTTGATATTATTTTCTCTTATCTTATAAATATATTATATCAACTTATTTCAAAAAATGCAATATTATTTTATTATATTTCATTTTTTAATTTTTTTTGCACAAAAAGATAATTGTTTATATATTGTATACAAGTAGTTTACTATTTTACCTTAAAATGATGTAAATAAACATTGAAATTCTAACATTTTATAATTATAGTGAAAATGTTAGAATTATTATTTTTTTAGTTTGATTTATAATTTAAATTCTTTTTTTATGCAGGTGATAATATAAATAGATATCTGTATTTTGAATAATAAAAATTTGACAATTTATTTGATGAAAGTTTAAAGACTTAAATATTTATTTTTTGAAGTATATTTATAAAAAGATTATAAATATAAATATATTATATATATATAATTATATTCAATAAAAATTTAAGTTACAATTATAAAAATATTATATATTCATAATAAAAGATTATAAAATAAATCTAAAACACATATATACAATATTTAATCATATCAATAAATAAAAAAATATCTTTATTTATAGATATTTTAAAATATATTTTAAAATATATTATTATAAACTTTTAGAATTTATTTATTTACTTATAGAGAAATACATGTTAGACTAATAAATAGGTATAAAATTTTTTTTCATTTTTTATACCATCCTTTATTATACAATAGGATTACTCATAAGAGTAGTCCTATTATTTTTAATACTAACTATTCATTAAATGTATATTTTCAGAATAGTTAGTATTGGATTGATTTATTTGTAAAATCCTTTAATATATATCCTTATAATTTCTCTTTCATACATTTTATTTATAAACTTATTATTATTTACATAAGATAAAATTTAACTTTATATATTCTTATTTCTTCACAATATATCTATAATTATATATAATTTAATATATAATTACATGAAATTTGTTTATCATAATAATATAAATCAAATCAATTTTATTTAGTTTAAGGAGGTAAATTTATGAAAATACATAATAAATCAAGTCGTCCAGATAATATTGTTATAAGAGATAATAAAAAAATAGAAAAATGTCTTGAAATACAAACTCAATTACCCGATTTTATGAAAGATTATTTTATATATCTTAAAGGATCTGTGTCTGTTTCAAGTAGGCTTGCATATCTTGAAGATATTCTTTTTTTCTGTCATTATCTAGTTGAATCTGGAGAACTAACGAATGCAAAAGAAACTAAAGATATCACATTAGAAGACTTTGATAACATAAAAGCAAGAGATATAAATTTATTTTTAGGTGAATATTGTAGTAGATATTACAAGGAAATTAGAAATACAACTATGATTTTTGAAAATAACAATCGTGCATTAGCTAGGAAAAAATCATCTCTGTCTACTCTATTTAAATTTTTATATAGAAATGAGCAACTTAAAGAAAATATAACTGATGGATTTAATCCTATAAAACTTCCTAAACCCCAACCAGACGCTATAAAAAGACTTGAAATAGATGAAGTTGCTATAATGTTGGAAGCTGTTGAAACAGGTGAAGGACTAACTGAGCGTGAAAAAATATATTGGAAAAAAACTAAACTTAGAGATAAAGCTATTTTAGCATTATTTGTAACTTACGGTCTTAGATTAAATGAATTAAGAGAACTTAATATATCTTCTTTTAATTTTTCTCGTGGCGAATTTACTATCTTTAGAAAACGTGGTAAAGAAGTTTTAATGCCTATAAATAAAACTTGTGAGCATGTAGTATTGGATTATATAGAACATGAAAGACCAAGTAATGAATCTATTCAAGAAGAATATAAAGATGCTCTGTTTTTATCTTTGCAGAAAAAAAGAATGACTGAAAGAGCTATAACTTCCCTAGTAAAAAAATATACGTCTATTTCTATGTCTACTAGTAGAGATAAAGGATATAGTCCTCATAAGCTTAGAGCAACAGCAGCAACTTCTCTAATTCAAAATGGATTTACTATTTATGATGTTCAAAATTTATTAGATCATGATAATGTTACTACAACTCAATTATATGCAGCACATAAGAAAAATGTTAAAAGAGATATTGTTAAAAACTTTGAATGGTTAGATGATGAAAATAATGATGAAGAAAAATAAAAAAGAACACTTGCTCGACGAATAAATGTTTGTATACTACTATTAAATATGATATTATATAGTTATAAATATATATTTGACTTTATTAAGAAAAATATTAAAAATAGTCAACTTGCTTAATGTAAGTTAGCTATTTAATTTTATAAAGTGATTAAATAAAGAAATGAGGAATTAATATGTATTCAAATTTAACCGAAAAACAACTAGCAATACTAGAGTTCATAAAATCCGAAATTTCTAAGAAAGGTTATCCACCTGCAGTTAGAGAAATTTGCAATGCAGTAGGACTTAAATCAACATCTACTGTGCATTCTCATCTTAATAAATTAGAAAAATTAGGTTATATTAGAAAAGACCCTACTAAGCCAAGAGCTATAGAAGTTTTAGATAAAGCTAAAGATGATGAAGGTATTTCAGGACTTCACCAAGAAATGATAAACCTTCCTCTTATAGGTCAAATAACTGCTGGTGAACCAATATTTGCTGAACAAAATATTGAAGAGTACTTCCCTCTTCCAGCAGCTCTTATAAAAGGTAAAGATAATTTCCTTCTTAGAGTTAAAGGTGAAAGTATGATTAATGCAGGTATATTAGATGGTGATTATGTAGTTGTCGATAAGAAAGATATCGCTACTAATGGTGAAATTGTCGCTGCATTAGTGGAAAATGAAAAAGCCACAATTAAAACTTTTTACAGAGAAAATGGTAAAATAAGATTACAGCCAGAAAATGACTTTATGGAGCCATTTATATTTGACGACTCTGAAGTTCAAATAATTGGTGTAGTAACAGGTGTTTTTAGAGTTTTTAAATAACAGTATTACAATTTAAATTAAAAAAATAAAAAGTACTCGATTGAAGAGTACTTTTTTGTTTGGATATTATTCTATTATTTGTACATTATTCTATATTATAAATATTTTTTTATTAAATAAATAAGAAATAGGATTTTCAAAATCCATTTAAATCATAAGATTATCTATTGAATTTATAACATCATACCCATTACGTATAAATCATAATATTTACCATTTAGTAAAGTTGAATTCTTAAGACATCCTTCAAACTCGAATCCAAATTTAAGATAAAGTGAAACAGCTTTTGTATTATCAGCTCTTGTATCAAGTTTTAATCTAGTTGTAATTCCATTACCTTTAGCCCATTCGATTAATCTTTCTATAAGTTCTGTTCCTATTCCTTTTCCTTGATATTTTTTAGCTACAACTATTCCTAGCTCTCCTTCATGTCTTGATTTTATCTTATGACTAGAACTTATAGTAGCTATTCCTGCTATTTCATCTCCATCCATAGCCATAAGCATTATATTTGTCTTATTTCCTTCAAGAGATTTTATAGATGCAATCTGATCTTCTACACTACAAGGATATTCATCTTTTTCAAAACTTAAATAACTAGTTTCTCCACCTACAAAATTGTAAAATTCAACTATCTTCTGTGCATCTTCTACAGAAGGATTTCTGTAAACTATATTTCCCATATTCTCTACCTCCAGGTAATTAAGTAATACTTTATTTAGTTAATTAATTAAAATATTCTATAAATATTATATCAAAAGAAAATAAAAAAGAAAATAAAAAAGAGTTTTCACTAAATGAAAACTCTTTTTTATTAGTCTATTTCGTTGTTTATACAATTAAAATGATGATGATTGAACTTTTCTCTATATTTATTATTTACAAGGAATTCATATGCATTAAAGAATGATACAGCAAAGATTATTCCTACAAATGTATCAAATATTCTTAAAAGAATAGCAGATTGAACTCCATATATTCCACTAGCCAACATTAAGGCTCCGAAACAGTTCATAGCTGTTTTATATTTATAATCTGTACAGAATCCTAATAAGAATCCACCTAAAGGACCTATTACTATGTGTAAATTGCTAGGTATTATTGAATAAATTATATAAAAGGCAATTGAACCAGCAAAAACTCCTGCCACTCTTTGTAAAAAGCGTTCGTTTATTTCAGGATTTTCACTATGATCTGAAAGTAAAGAACCACAAGCAAATCCAGCCCACATAAATCTTTCTAAACCAAAGAATGAGCCTAATATTAATATAAGTGCTATACCAAGAGACATTCTTATTTGCCATTGATGTTTTTGATTATATAAACTAAACTCAGCTAATTTATCTTTGAATTTTATATCCTGATGTTTATGTCTATGTTTAACAAAGAATATAATTCCACATATAGTTAACCCTACACACATTAATAAAAATCTATTCCAAAATACTTTACCAGCAACAGGATTGCCTGATAAAAATATATATGCAAAATTAAATAATCCTCCATTACCCATTTCTGGTCTATCACAAGTTATTAATAATATTGCAAAGAATGATAAGAAATGTATGATAAATCCTAAAACTGGATTTACATAGTATGCTAAAACTGGCGAAATTAACAATAATAAAAATACTATTGTTAAATTTAGTATAGAATCTTGTATGCAATAGCCAAAATCTACAAATCTTACACCAAGTAGTATACAGAATATAGATACTGCCATACAACTATTTTCACTACCAAAAACAGATGTAAGTGGAGCTATAAAAGCTATAGCGAATAAAACTATTAACAATGAACGTAATCCCATTCCAAATTTTAATCTTTTTATTTCTTTTTTATCATCTGTATTTCTAATTAATCCTTTTATTACAGCAGGATCTTTTTGAAGTATTTCATAAAATGACATTTGTAATCCTCCTTTAATTTATAAAAACTTTATAAAATTATGTTAATTTAAATTCATTTTAATATTAATTGTTTTTAGCTAACATTACTAATTATATCAATTTAAAATATTTTGTCAAGATAAGAAAATACTTTAATAATAGTCTATTTTTTATCAAAGTTTAAACTATAAATTAAAAATTAGCTTTTTCTATTTAAATATAATAAAAGGAAGAAATATAGTATTTATATTAATAACTATATCTCTTCCTTTTTTATATTATTTATATATCTTATTTAATGTCTATAAATTTATACATTTTCATCAAATTCATAAAGAACAACTTCATTTGATTTTAAAGTTTTCTGAACATCAATTACTCTTTGATTTTCAGAACCTCTATATTTCAAATTAATATTCCTTTTTTCATTATCAAAACGACCATCTACTAAAATATCTATATTTTCTAATATAGCTCTTCTCTTTTCATCTTCAAGAATCTGTTCTAAAAGATATCCAGACCAAAGCCATATATTTTTTCCTGTTTCTTCTTTTATTCGTTTTAATAAATTAGGGAGACAGTCATCCATAACTTGCTGCATAGGTTCTCCACCAAGAATATTAACTCCAACTACATTATCATTTTTTACATAAGATACAAATAAATCTTCTTCATTAGAAGTCCACTCTTTACCAGCTGAAAAATCCTGTAAATCCTTATTAAAGCACCCTGGACAGTTATGTGTACAACCAGTAACAAATAATGTAGTTCTTACTCCTGGAGCATTAGAAACGTCAAATTTTCTTATTTTTTCATATCTCATAGACTAATCATCTCCTATAAATGAAGAACTCTGTCTCCGATTTCTTGAGTACGACCTTTATTCCAGAAATTAGTTCCAATATATCCACAAGTTCTTCTCATTACCTGCATATCAGATTCATCTCTATTTCCACAAGAAGGACAATACCATTCAAGATTTCCATCAAGTTTTATTTCTCCGGTATATCCACATTTATAACAAACATCTGGTTTAGTATTTATTTCAGCATACTGAATATTATGATATATATAATTTATCACTTGTTCAACTGCTTCTATATTTCTACTCATATCTGGAACTTCTATATAAGAAATACATCCACCAGAACTTATCGCATGGAACTGTGATTCAAATTTTAATTTACTAAAAGCATCTATTTCTTCACAGACATTTACATGATAACTATTAGTATAATATAGCTTATCTGTTACATTTGGAATTTCTCCAAATTTTTGTTTATCTATTCTACAGAATCTGTACACTAAGTTTTCAGCAGGAGTTCCATAAAGACCAAATCCAAGTCCTGTTTCTTCTTTCCACTGATCGCATTTTTCTCTCATATGGTTCATAACTTCAAGTGCAAATTTTTCACCTTCTGGAGTAGTATGACTAACACCAAGCATTGCTTGAACCATTTCATATATACCAACATATCCTAAACTTAAAGTAGAATATCCATTTTCTAATAATTTATCTATTTTTTCATCTTTATCTAATCTTGCTATTGCTCCATGCTGCCAATGTATAGGAGAAACATCAGATAAAGTACCTTTTAGCATTTCGTGTCTAACTAAAAGAGCTTCTTTACATAAATCAAGTCTCTTATCTAATATATTCCAGAATAAATCCATATTTTTATCAGCAGTTATTGCTATCTGAGGTAAATTAAGAGATATTACCCCTTGATTAAATCTTCCATACCATTTATAATTTCCATTTTCATCTTTATAAGGACTTAAATGACTACGACATCCCATTGGTGGGAAAGTATTTCCTTCATAATTACTTCTCATTATTTTAGCACTCTGATAATCAGGAACTAATCTTTTTGCAGTACATTCAGCTGCTAATTTAGTTATTCTATCGTATTTTCCACCTTCAAGACAGTTATGTTCATCTAAAAGATAAACTAATTTAGGGAAAGCTTCACCTATTGGCTGACCTTTGTAATTTTTCATACCCTCTAATCTCTGAGTTATCATTTCTTCACAAATTAAAGCCATTTCATATTCATATTCACTGCCTTCTTCTATTTCAAGATAAATAGTAGCAAAAGGAGCTTGTCCATTAGTAGTCATTAATGTAGATAATTGATATCTTATAGTTTGAACACCATCTTTTAAATCTTTTAGCATCATATCATGTGCTATATCTTTTGCTAATTCTTCATTATTATATTTTTCCATATACATTTTATAGAATTTATCATAAGTTCTTCTTAAATAAGGAGCTAGATGTTTTATAGTTATACTCTGTCCTCCATACTGATTACTTGCTACCTGTGCCATAATCTGTGTAGTAACTGTACATGCAGTAGAGAATGATTTTGGAGATTCAACCATTTTTTCATTAATAACTGTTCCGTTATCTAACATATCTTGTATATTTATAAGACAACAGTTAAATATTGATTGAAGAGTATAATCCATATCATGCCAATGTATAGCACCTTCATCATGTGCTTGTACTATATGAGGTGGAATTAATTTTCTTCTCGCTATATCTTTTGAAACTTCTCCTGCAATAAGATCTCTTTGAGTTGAAGCTATTATTGAATTTTTATTTGAATTCTCTTTTAAAATATCTTCATTTGTCTTTGATATTAATCCAAGTATATTATCATCTGTAGTATTTACATGTCTTTTAAAAGACTGAACCGCTCTATACCCTTCATAAGCTCGTGCTGTTTCTTGCTGCCCATAATGAATTAATCTTTCATAAACATATACTTCTATTTGATGTATCGTAGGTGTAGGTTTAAAGTTTTCAAAATGTTTTTCTGCATCTACTGATATATTTAAAGCTATTTCAGGTATATATATACCACTTCCATTTTTCATAGCTTTTAAAATCGCTGTTTCTATTTTGGTTTTATCAAAAGGAACTGTACTACCATCTCTTTTTATAACCTTCATCCAATTTTCCTCCCTTTTTAACTTTACTTTCTTTTTTTCATACTAATATATTATATCAGAAATTATCTATAAAGATATTTTAAAATTTTTTCTGAAAATTTATAATGTATTGAATAAATGCTTTTACACTCAAAATTAATTCTAAATTTATATCTCATAGATAACTATTATATTAAATACCCAGTAAAAGCACTTAAAATCATGTATAAATTGTACAATTTACTATTTTTTTCTGTATATATTGCAATTAAATATGTGTAGAAGTTAAAAATTTTTTAAAAAAATTTAACTTAATTTTACTAATTTTTATAACTATTGAAATTCCAATTATTCTATTTAATATATTTTTTTACAATTAATTTACATAATAAAAAAATCTGCAATTGATATGCAGACTTTTTAAAAATAAATTTAATACAAATATTGCTTTGTATTTTAAATATTTATACTAACATAAAAAAATACTTTATTAGCTTCCTTATTATAATATTATACTTTTACAAAATACCAAAAATACCAAGTATAATAGGGACTAAAATACCAGGCAATAAATTTGCTATCTTTATATCAGTTGCTTCTAAAAGATTAAGACCTAAACCTACAATCATTAAACTTCCAACAGCAGTCATTTCTGCTATTACAGGTTGACTTAAGATACCTGAAAGAAAAGATGCACAAAGAGTAATTCCACCTTGATATATTAAAACTGTAACTGATGAAAAAATAACACCTATTCCAAGCGATGCTGAAAAGATTATAGAACTTACTCCATCTAAAACAGTTTTAGCATATATTGTATCATAATTTCCAGATAATCCAGCTTGCATAGCTCCTACTATAGACATCGCTCCTACACAATACAATAAACTTGAAGTAACAAACCCTTCTGCTATTTTATTTTCATTTCTATTACCCTTATTAAACTTATTCTGTAAAGTATCTCCTAACTTGTTAATCCATTTATCAATATCTATAAGCTCACCTATAAAAGCTCCTACAGACATAGATACAATAGTTATAATTATATTTTTACCTTCTAAAGCTCCAGAAAAACCTATAAACATTGCACAAAGTGCAAGTCCATTCATTATTGTCTTATTAAATCTCTCTGGAATACCACCTTTTATAAAAAAGCCTACTATACATCCTAATATTATTACTCCACTATTAATTAACGTTGCTATCATTTAAAACTCCTATAATTCTATTTCATTTAAAGTAACACCAATATGATTTAAATATTTTTTCAAACCTTCTAAAGAAATTGTTACAGTCTTATAATTCACATTTGGATGGAAATTTAAAAGTTCTCCTGTCAAAAGACCTTTTTCTATATAAAGCTCTACAACCCTATCTTCATCATTTATAAGAGAAAAAGGATTTACACTTCCTGGAACTAATTTCAAAACTTTCATTAATCTATCTTCTGAAGCAAAAGAAAGGTTTGTACTTCCTATAATTTTCTTTACTTCTTTAAGATTGACTGCTTTTTCATCACCTGCAACTATAAGATAGTATTTATTTCCTTTTGCATTTCTAAGGAACAAGTTTTTTGCATGAAAACCTGGTGCTTGCTCTTTGATTTTATTAAGATCTTCAGCAGTATACAGTGGCTCATGCTCTACAACTCCATAATCAATACTAAGCTCATCTAATACATCGTATATTTTTTGTTCTATTTCTATAGGTTCTGTTTGATATATTTTTTTCATAAAAATGCCTCCAAACTTTGAAATTTAAAATTTATTCTTTAGTTAAATTTTAACATACTCTAACAAAAATTAAAAAGAATTTAATTCAATTTATACACTATTCAAAAAAATAGGATATTACATAAACTTAATTTATAAATGTAATATCCTTAATTATTAAAATTAATTAAATTATTTATTTTTTATAAGATTTTTTTCTATCAAGAAATCTCTAGCAACATCTGATGGTTTTTGTTTTAATTCATCTACTCTATAATTTAAATCAATCATAGTTTCTTCATTTAAATACTTACCTAACTTGTCTAAAAGCTTTTCTACTTCAGGAAAATCTTCTTTAACTCTGTCATTTGTAACAGGTATAGCATTATATGGTAAGAAGAATTGTTTATCGTCTTTTAATATTTTTAAATTAAATTTTTTAATAAGCCCATCAGTTGAATAAGCATCTATAACATCACTTTCTCCATTCATAAGAGCAGCATATCTAGGAGAACCATCTATAGGTACAATTTCTTTAAAATTTATAGGATATGCTTTTTTCAATCCTACTAAACAGTCTTTTCTTTCAACAAAAGTAAGTGTTGGAGAAAAAACTAATTCATCAGATACTTTTGCCAAATCACTTATAGTATTTAAATTATACTTTTCAGCAGTTTCTTTTTTCACTGCTAATGTATATGTATTGTTAAATGCAAATGATTTTAGTACATTTAAATCATATTTTGATTTCATTTCTTTTTTGACAGTATCATAAACTTCTTTGACATTACTATTTGGTTCTTTTCCTAACACACTTCCATAAATAGTACCTGTATAATCAACATATAAATCGATATCTCCTCCTCTTATAGCATTTAATACTATTGAAGATGCTCCAAGAGATAATGATTGATTTACTTTTATATCAGTATTATCTTCAATATAATACTTTAATATATAATTTAAAGTTTCCTGTTCGGTAAAATCCATACTTCCTATTGTAATTTCTCTATCATAATTTTTTGATGTAAATATACTAAATACAAAACTTCCTAAAAGTCCGATACATAGTATAATAACAACAACCTTATCCATTATTTTTGAAACCTTATTTCTTTTTATAGTAAGTTGTAAATTTTTTGGAGTTACAACTCTTTCTAAAACAGAGAATATATAGTCTATCAATAATGCTAATATACAAGCAGGGACTGCACCTGCTAATATTTGAGCATTATTTACTGTACGAATACCAGCATACACTAAATATCCTAATCCTCCAGCACCTATAAATGCTGCAAGTGTCATTAATCCAACTGCTCCAACAGCACTTATTCTAACACCTGTCATTATTACTGGTGCAGCAAGTGGAATTTGAACCTTGTATAATAGTTGAAATTTATCAAGACCAATACCTTTTGCTGCTTCTATGGTATCCGGATTTATACCATTAAGTCCAGCTACCGTATTTTTTATAATAGGTAATAAAGAATATAGTGTAACCATAACTATAGCAGGTTTTGTTCCTATACCAAATAAAGGTATCATAAAACCTAAAAGAGCCATAGAAGGTATCGCTTGAACTATATTAGTCATAGCCATTATAGGTCTTTTAGCAAATTTAAAATAGGTTATAAATATTCCAAGAGGAACTCCTATTACAATAGCTATAAGAATTGCTATTACAGTTAGCTGAATATGTTCTACACATAAATTTAAAATCATAGAAGTATTTTGTTGTATATAATTTATAAAGTTGTTCATAATTATTCAACCTCACTTTCATCATATTTTCTAGAAAGTGCTGTAACTAGTGTACTTTTTGTTATAAGTCCAACTAGTTTTTCATTGTCTACAACAGGAATAGTATACATATTATTTTCTTTAGCTTTATTTAATACAGATATTATAGAATCTCTAGGTGAAACACAAATACAATTTTTATCCATAATATCCATAACTCTCTTATCTTTACTAAATTCTGATGCTACATCAGAAGCATCTACTTTTCCTAAAAATTTTCTATTTTCATCTATAACAATAACACTATCTACTCTAGATTCTCGCATAATTGTCTGAGCTTTTATAGCTTTAAGCCTACTTATACATACAATTGGATTTTCTATCATTATATCTTCAGCTTTTATTAAATCTGGAGAATCCCAAATACGTTTTTTACCTACAAAATTCAGAACAAAATCATTTGCTGGATTTTTTAATATTTTTTCAGGTGTATCAAATTGCTCGATTTTACCATTATTTAAAATACATATCCTATCAGCCAATTTTATAGCTTCTCCCATATCATGAGTAACAAACACTATAGTTTTTTTCATTTTATCTTGTAAAGTAACAAGCTCATCTTGTAGTTGATTTCTTGTTATTGGATCTAATGCACTAAAAGGTTCATCCATCAAAATAATATCTGGATTACTAGCAAAAGCTCTTGCAACACCTACTCTTTGTTGTTGACCTCCACTCATTTGAATAGGATATTTATCCATAAATTCATCTGGATTTAATCCTACCATCATTAAGACATTTTTTACATTTTCTAATAACTTTTTATTATCTTCCTTTTTTTCATTTCCATTTCTTTTTTTACCTTTATTTTTTAATTTTGGTATCAATTCTATATTTTCTCTTACTGTCATATGAGGAAATATACCTGTTTGCTGAATTACATATCCTATATTTCTTCTAAGTTCTATTTCATTTTCTTTACTTATATCTTTTCCATTTACATAAATAGTTCCACTAGAAGGATTGATTAGTCTATTTATCATTTTTAAAGCAGTTGTTTTTCCACATCCACTTCCTCCGATTATACAAACAAATTCACCATCTTCAATATTAAAAGATATATTATCCAGCACTTTTTTGTCTTTAAATGATTTTGAAACATCTTTAAATTCAATCATAACTGAACACTTCCTTTTTCTAATATTTGATTTTATTTTCTGTATATCTTATCATTTTTCAGAAAATTAATCAAATAAAATCATTTTTTACATATTAATAATTTTTTTATTTCTTTAATCTTTTATTAATAAAATAAATGTATTTCTCTTTTATTATCTATTTATATATGTATAAGTAAGAAAAAGTATATATTTTTCAAAAAATATTTATAGTAATTTAAATTTAACATAAGTGTAATTTTAAAAAATTATCCAAAAAATAAAACAAGAGTGCAAGATTTAATAATACAACTTGCACTCTTGTTGTGATTCAAATATAAAATTATATTTCTAATAATTCATAAATAGATATAGCATATATTTCTGATGCCTTTATTAAATTTTTGATATTAGCACGTTCATTTTCTTGATGTTCAGTTTTTTCATCAAATGGGAACATAGCACCAAAAGCAACGCAATTATCTAGTGCTTTTGCATATGTAGCACCTCCTGATGACATTGGAGTTCCATCAAGTCCTGTTTCTTTTTCATATACAGAAATCATTGTTTTTATAAGTGGAGAATTCGCTGAAACATAAAGAGAATTTAATCTATCAAATTCTTCGTATTTCAAATTGTAGTTTTCTATTTTTTCTTTAACTGCCTTTTCTAAATCTTCTATATTAAATTTTACAGGTATTCTTGAATCATATCCCAAAATAGATTCTTCTTCATTTATTATCAACTCTCCTAAATTTAGTGTAAGAGTTCCAGAAACATCATCTTTACAATTTGGTATTATCTTACTTCCTATTGAATCAGATAATTCTGCTACAAATTTTATAACATCAGAATCAACATCTAATTCATACAATGCTTTACAAAGTCTTTCTATAGCGTTAATTCCTTTATCCGCAGATGCAGAATGAACTCTTTTTCCTATTACAGTAATTTTATTTTCATTTTTTACATAATCAAAATTTAATTCATCTAGTTTTTTAGATAATTCATCAGCAAGATTTCCCTCATAAACAGCTTCTCCAGGAACAGCATTTAAAGCTCCTGATATTTTTAAATTTATATCAGAATTGCCCTTACCTTTAAGATAAAATTGAACTAAAGATTTTTCTGCATTTGTAACAGGGAAAGATGAATCTGGAGTAAATCCCATAGTAGGAATTTCTTCATTATTTTCTCTATATTTAGAAATACATCTCCATAAATTTTCCTCATCTCCACCTATTATAAATCTTATTCTCTTATTAAAATCAACACCAGAATCCAAAAGTGCTTTTACTGCATACATACAAGATACTACAGGACCTTTATCATCTTGAGTTCCTCTGCCATAAATATATCCATCTTTTTCTGTTGCTGAAAAAGGAGGATATGTCCATTTACTTTCATCTCCAACAGGAACAACGTCGATATGACCAAGTATCCCTATAAGTTCTTCTCCATCTCCAACTTCTGCATATCCATAGTATCCATCTTTATAGACAGTTTTAAACCCTAGAGATTTAGCTATTTCTAGAGTTTTTCTAAGAGCATCATCAATTCCTTTTCCAAAAGGCATACTGTTTGATACAGTTTTTTCATCAATTACACTGTCAATTTGAACTAATTCTTTAACAGAGTTTATCATTTTTTCACTATTTAAATTTATTAATTCTTTTATTCTATTTTTCATTATAAATTAAACTCCTTTTTAAATTTATTATCTATATTATATCATTGTTAAGTAGATTTAGTTAATATGTATAATTATTTTATCAACGCACATTTTATATGAATTTTAAATCATCTATTTGCAAATAAAAAAGAACTTCTTTACAGAAGTCCTTTTATTAGATATTATTTATTTTTATTAATTAAAATCCAAAATCTGTTGTTGAATAAATAACATATCCTTTAGCATATACTCCTACTCCAACATTATTAAAATTAGAATTCAGCATATTTCTATTGTGGCCTTCAGAGTTTTTCCAATTTTCAAAAGAATATTCAGCGAATTCTTTCGGAGTAAAATACATTCCTGAAGAATAGAATATATTTTCTCCACTTAATGCAACATTACCACCTTCATTAGGATATATTTTATCTATTAATTTTCCATCATATGTATGATCAAAATAATTAAAATCTGCCATATGTTTAGATTTTAAATATGACCATCTTTCTAATCCTTCTTCTGGATTTAAAGATTTAACATTGTGATTTTTTCTATGTTCATTTATTAATTTATAAAACTCTTTTCTGTATTCAGCTTGATATTCTTCTGAATTTATATCTAGTTTATTATCTGGTTTGTTATCTGGTTTGTTATCTGGTTTGTTATCTTCAACTTCTTTTCCATTAACTATTTTAGTTATTTGATTTACAATTGAATCAGAAAGCCCTCCTATAAGATTTACTTTTTTAGCTCCTTTAAGTACTGATTTATCACTTTTTTCTGATGTAAGAACTATTGGCTGTTTAGCAGCTGATGCTGTTAATGCATCTACTAATAGGTTCCCTTTTGCTACATTGAAGCTATCTGTATCTTTGTAAAATTTATTTATAACCATTTTATTAGTTTCGTATCTATCTTTTCCACCAATTCTTTTGGCACCACTTTTATTTTCTATCGATTTTGATATAACGCTAGTAGAGCCAATTATATAATCAGGTCTA
>NZ_JARIBH010000040.1 GCF_029264495.1 Peptacetobacter sp. | reverse complement strand
GTTATTATAGCAGAGAGGATACACCTGTTCCCATTCCGAACACAGAAGTTAAGCTCTCTAGCGCTGATGGTACTTGGGGCGAAGGCCCCTGGGAGAGTAGGACGTAGCCACGTAATCTTTTTTTATTAAATTTAAATATAAACAAAATAGTAAAAGCTGACTTTAATTTAAGTTGGCTTTTTTTATTTAAATAAATTATGATATAAAAAGTCAATATATACTCTTTTAAAATATAAATGTAATTAATAAAGATGTAATATGTATAAAGATTAGTAAAAAAATATGTCTATTAATTTTGAATAACTCTAAGAAAATGATATAATATAAGAACAGATGTTTTATAAAATCTAAAAGGAGAAAAATATGATAAAAAATTATAAAAATATAACTATAGAAAAAGTATCTGAAAAATACAACGAACTGATAAATAAAAAATCAGGTAAGTGTTCAAAGATACTTTTTCTTATTTCAGATAGCAAACTTATTGAAAAAGTAAAAAATAAAATAAATAAAGATAAATATTTTGAAGAACCAATTATATTAACATACATATCATTCATAAAGAAAGAGCTAGAAAAATATTGGACATTAATAAACAAAGAAATAGAATCAAAAGAAAATATACCACATAATTTAACATACTCTGTTTCAGAGTACATTCTAAAGAAAAAAGTTGAAAAATACAGATATAAATTAGGTTATTTTGAAGATATAACAGGAACAACAGATAATATATATAAATCAATATCTTCTAATTTAAAAGTAGCTTCATTTATGGATACAGATATATTTTCGACAGGAGAAAAGATATACTATACAAAAAAGAATAAAGATAATTTGAAAAGAATGTCATATACTCAAAATGATGAGATTATATCAGAATATGTAGATGAATTAATAAAAGATTCAACATTAGATTTACCTTTATCAGTATATTTATATACAACAAAACTTTTAAAAAATAAAATATATATAGAATCTATTTTAAAAAGATATGATTATTTAATAATTGATTCTATAGAAAAAATTTCTAATTCAGAGTTAGAGTTAATAAAAGTATTTGAAAAATTAGGAAAAGAAGTTTATATTTATGGAGATTTAAAAAAAGATTTTTCGATATTATCAAATTTTGATATTAATAATATAAAAGAAAATTTATTAAATGAAAATAATTCAAATATAAATTTAATGGATTTAGATAAAAATAAATATGTGGAATACAATGACTTAATGGTATTCTCAGATAATATAAAAGAATGCTATCAAGTACAACTATATAATGAAATGATTGATGAAGTTGTATCTAAAATATATGATATGAGTAAAAGCAATCATATGTTAAAAAATACTGTTTTATTAGTACCTCCAGGTTCAAGTATTTTTATAAATAGATTATCCAATAGATTAAAAGAATTAAAGATAAAGTTTTTCACAACAAATACAGATTTCAAAATATCTGATTATAATTTTAGTAATGCATTAATAATTGCTTCTAGTATATATTCTTCAAACAATAAAATTATTTTTTCTAAAGAAGAGTATGTAGAATTTCTATCACTGATATTGAACGTTAATAAAATAAATGCCAATAAGATATATAATAAAAATATAAAATTTTTAACTGAAGATATATATATGTATGATAAATTAAAAAATTATAATGAAAAAATAGATTCTGAAATACTTGAGTATATGATAGATAAAATATTTTCATGTAGAGATAAAGAATTAAAGAAAAGTGAATTTATGAGAAGATTTTACATAGAAATACTACTACCATTAGAAAAAGGAATTGAAAATATAGATATATGTAAAAAAATAATAGAAGAGTGTGAAAAATTAGAAGAAGCAGCAGAATATAACATTATATCGTATCAAGAGATAGATATAATTTTGAAAAATATATCTAAAGACTATATTACATTTAAAGAAATGAAGAAAGTAGCAGATGAGGATGCTTTAATGATTACAACTCCCTATTATTATATAAATTCTTTATCTAACAGAAAAGTACAACTATGGGTTGATTGCGGAAATAGTATGTGGAATCCGAAGATAGAAAAAGAAATAAACAATTCAATAGTTCTTAGAAAATCATATAAGGAAAGAAATATATTTACTGATACTGATGAAGAAAATATAAAAAAATACTATATGA
Source organism: Peptacetobacter sp. (assembly GCF_029264495.1). Lineage (GTDB taxonomy): Bacteria > Bacillota > Clostridia > Peptostreptococcales > Peptostreptococcaceae > Peptacetobacter. Next base: position 84,097 of record NZ_JARIBH010000040.1, on the reverse strand, counting down.
ACAATCAGTTATATTCATTATTATCATCATCTGAAGAAGTATATGTTTTTAAAAGTGATTATTCAATAAATGGATATTTACAAGAAAGTCTTATGTATACTAGGATAATAAATTTAATGGATAAAGATGAAATATAAAAATAAGCAAAATTGTTTCAAATAATATTCGATTATGAAAAATAATATCAATATAAGTATAAGAGGTTTATTATGAGTAAAATTACATATAGAGAAGATCAAAAGCCAATAATGGAATATAAGTCTGGAACTATGGCTGTACCAGCAGTACCAGGTGCAGGAAAAACATTTATCGTTACTAGATTAGTTACAGAATTACTTGAGAATAATATAGATTCTAAAGAAAAAATATTAGTATTAACATATATGAATAGTGCTGTAAATAATTTTAAAGGAAGAATAAAAAAATTACTAAATGAAAAATATAAAGATAATGAAGAAATAGATTTATCAAATAGTGAAATAGAAGAAATAAAAAAAGAAGATATAGAAAATACTACAAAATGGGAAATTAAGAAAAAAAACAAAGAAACTTTAAGACGATTATCAAACTCTTATGAAGTTATGACAATACATAGTTTAGCAACAAAAATAATAAAAGAAAATCCAGAAGCAGCTATGTTAAGTGATGAATTTATGATTGCAGATGAAGTTGAAAAAAATTTAATATTAAGTGAGTGTATAGATAAATATTTAAGCACTGAAAAAGGAAAATCCTATTTTAAACATTTTATAGATTACTCATCAATAAAAGAAAAGGACGAAAGAAAAAGGAAAGATAAAGAAATTGAGTTAGAATTTAAATGGAAAAAAGGATTCTTTGAATTAATAGTACAATCTATAAGCAAATTAAAATATGAAGAAATAACTCCAGAAATTTTAAATGAAAGAGTTTCTGAAGAAAATTATAAAGGAATAATGATAGTAGTTGCACCAATTTATGATATGTATTGTAAAAGTTTAAAAATGAATGGACTTTTAGATTTTGATGACCTTTTAATAAATGCTTATAGAATAGTTAGAGATAATCAAGAGGTTAGAGAAAAGTTAAATAAAAAATATAAATATATATTTGAGGATGAATGTCAAGATTCTAATGAGATACAAGGAAAAATAATAAAATTAATAGGTGGTAATAAGCCAAATTTAGTTAGAGTTGGCGATATAAATCAAAGTATAAGTGGTACATTTTCAGAATCAAATCCTAAATTTTTTAGAGATTTTATAAAAAATGCTAATTATTGCTATAGAATGGATATGGCAAATAGAAGTAGTAAAGATATAATCGATTTAGCAAATATTTTAGTTGACTATGTAAATAAAGATTTAGTCCAAAAAGAATGTAGAGATGCTTTAGAAAATATGAAAATAAGAACTGTTGAAAAAGGAAAAGGATATAAAGAGAATCCAGAACCAGAAAAGTATAGTATAAATACAAAATGGTTAATAGGAGGAACTTTTGACGAGGAATTAAAAGAAACGGTTAAATTTATAAAAGGTATAAAAAGAAAATACCCAACTAAAAGTATTGGTGTTTTATTACCTTACAACAATGATTGTAAAGAAATGGCTATTAAATTAAAAAATGAAGATATAGAATTTGAAAATTTGAGTAACTCCTCAGAAAAAATGAAAAGGGTTATACATAATATATCTGATATATTAGATTTTATTATAAATAATGATGATACAGAGAAATTAATAAATCTAATTGGAAAAATCTTTATAATTGATGAGAGTGAAGAAGGAAAATTTGATTTTTTAAATATTTTTAAAAAATTTGATACAGAAGATTTAATATATAGATTTTATGATTTAAATTTAGATATTGTAGATGATAATAGCGATATTTTTAAAAAATTTATAAATGGATTAGAAAAAATAAGAGAAATATTAGAGTATTCTTGTAAAAGAGTAGATTTATTAATTCTTTTTATTCGGGATAGAATCAATTTAGAAGATGAAGAAATGGCAATAGCAGAGTACTTATCATTCTATACTAAAATTTTAAAAAGAGATGATGAAGATATTAATATAGAAAAAATAGTTGAAAAGTTAAAAGATAAAGAGTGTAAAAGTTTTAAACATATACTAGATATTACAAGTAATATAAATGGATATGAACCGACTCCAGGAAGTGTAACATTATGTACATATCACAAATCAAAAGGAATGGAATGGGATTGTGTATTTATGTTGAAATGTAATAATTATTCGTTTTCAGATAATTTAAATTGTAATTTTCAATGTGAAAAGTATTATCTTAAGCAAAAGTATAAAAATCCTGAGGCACTTATAAAATCTGAGATTGAAAAATTAAAAAATGGATTAGAAAGAACGGATTTTAATATAGAAATAAAACTAGATATTATAAGAGAAAAAATAAGATTATTTTACGTCGGGATAACTAGAGCAAAAGAAATGCTCATATTATCAGGTTCTGATTATATAACTAAGCCAATAGGTAGCTATAATCAAAGAAAACAGAAAAAAAGTGAATATTTTAAGATTATAGAAAAAGAGATACAATTTAGAAGAAATTAAAAATATATATTATATTAAGTAAAATAAAAAAGAATGTAGGTGTTAAAATGGATTTTTCAGGATTTGAATTTAGTCAAAATGCATTAAATACATTTAAAACATGTCCTAAAAAATTTGGATATAAATATGAACAGGGAATAAATTGGAAAAAAGAAGACGAAGAGGAATACTATAAAAGTCTAAAATATGGAGTAGAATTTCATTTAATGTGTGAAAGATATTTTAGTAATATACCTGTAGGAAATTTTAGTGGAGATAAAAAATATGAAAAATTTAGTAAATGGCTAGAAAGGGTAAAAAATGTAGTACCGATATATAAAGATAGAGAATATCTAACAGAATATGGTTTATCAATAAAAATAGATGAAGAAAGTAGACTAAATGTTAAATATGACTTAGCTATTATATATAGAGAAAGCGGAGTACTTTGTATAGATATTTGGGATTGGAAAACAGAAAATAGAAAAATAAATTATAATGATTTAGAAAAGAGGATGCAAACAATAGTCTATATGTCAGTTGCATATGAAATTATACCTAAAATATATGGAAAAAATAATGAAAAAGTAAGAGTAAGGATGTATTATTATCAACCAGAATATTATTTAGAACCCATAGAAATAAAATATAATGAAGAAAAATTTAAAAATGATAAAAATAAAATAAATAATTTAATAAAAGAAATAAAAAAATCTGATTTTAAAGATAAGAATTTAAATTCATGTAAGTTTTGTGAATTTAATATGTTATGCAATCAAAAAAATATAAATGATATAGCTTATGAAGAATATTAGGAGGTAAAAATGGGAGTTAGATTTATATTAGGTAGAAGTGGATGTGGAAAAACTGAATATATGCTAAATGAAATTAAAAATAAATCTATTTCAGATATAGAAAAGAATCCAATAATAATATTACTTCCAGAGCAGTATACTTATGAAATGGAAAAAAGAATAAGTAAAATGTTTGTAGAAGGTGCTAAAGATAAGTATATGAGAGTTAGACCAATGGGATTAAAAACATTATCCAATATAGTTTTTTCTTATTGTGGAGGATTATCAAAAATAGGTATTGATGCAGCAGGAAAAGCCATAATAACTCATAATTCTATTGAAGAAGTTGCGAATGAATTAGAATTATTTTCAAAATCATATAATCAACAAGGATTTAATACGTCTATATCAGAAATGATATCAGAATTAAAACAATTTATGATAACTCCAAACAAATTAGATGAAATAATAGATGAAAATATCAAGAATCTTCCTGAAAATTTAATTATGAAATTAAAAGATGTAGCGAAAATATATAGAGAGTTTGAAAAAGAATTACATCAAGACTATATAGATACACATGATAAAATTTCTATGCTAACAGAAAAAGTTAAAGAGTGTGAATTTTTAAATGAAATGGAACTTTATATAGATGGGTATACAAGTTTTACTCCTAATCAATATGAACTTTTAACCGAACTAATAAAAAAATCGAAAAATACAACATTTATACTTCCAATGGATTCACCTTTTAAGACAGGGTATGCAGATTATTTTGCAAGTACTAGAAATACATATAACAGAATAAAAAATATATGTGAATTAGAAGGAATTAAAGTAGAAAAAGATGTAAATCTTTGTAATGAAAATATAAAAAGATTTAATGGAAATAAAGAATTAGAGCATTTAGAGAAATTCTATAACTCATATCCATATAGAATTTATTCTAAAAATACAGAAAGTATAAGAATAAGAGAGTATAAAAATTTATATAACGAAATTGAAGAAATAGCTAAAGAAATAAAAAATGATGTAATTGATGGAAATTATAGATATAAAGATATAACAATTGCATCTAGAAATATAGATATATATCAATCACTTATAAAATCAATATTTACAGAATATAATATTCCTTTTTATATAAATAAAAAAACAGAAGCAAAAAATAATCCAATAATAACAATGATTTTATCTGTACTAGAGATGAAAAAAAGAAGATATGGATATGAAGTAATGTTTAGATATTTAAAAAGTGGATTATTGGACTTTACAACTGATGAAATAAATCTTATTGAAAATTATGTTATTGCAAATGGAATTTCTGGAAATAAGTGGTTTGAAGAAAATTGGGATTATAGATTACCAGATTCTTTTTATGAAGTTGAAGAAAGTGATTTTGAGATAGATACTAAAAAAAGAATAAATGATATAAAAAATAGGATAATGGAACCTATAAATTCATTTAATGATAAAATTTCTTCTAAGAAAAAAAATACAGTTGAAGATATTTGTAGATATTTATATGAATACTTAGAGGATATAAATATATTTGAAAAAATAGAAAAAAGAATAGATTACTTAAAAGAAATAGGAATGATGGAATATGCAGCTAGATATGCCCAAGTTTGGAATACAGTATCTGAATTAATGGATCAACTTGTAGAAATTATGGGTGATGAAAAAATATCTATGGAAAGATTTATTAGAGTAATAAATATAGCATTAGATGAATACGAATTAAAAACAATTCCACCTAGTATAGATCAGATAACTATAACGGAAGTCGATAGAATGAATAACCCGAACACAAAACATTTATATCTTATAGGCACAGTAGATGGAGTATTTCCTATGCCAATAAAAGAAAATGGATTGTTATCAGATTCAGATAGATCAAAACTATCTGATATAAATGTGGAATTGGATAAAGATAGCAGAAAAAGATTGTTTGAAGAACAATTCTTAGTATATAAAGCTATAACTGCAACATCAAATAGATTAACTGTTAGTTATCCTATTTCAGATAGTGAAGGAAAGACTCAAAGACCATCTATTATAATTTCACGAATAAAAAGATTGTTTAGTAAAGTAGATTTTAAAAGTACTATTTTAGAAGATGAAAATAATAATGAAGAAGAAAATTTAAAAAATGTAAATTCTAAAATACCTACATTTAGCTTTATGGTAGAAAAAATAAAAGAATCTTCAGATAAAGATTTTGAAGATGGAATAGATGATTTATGGAAAAGTGTATATGAATATTATAGAGAAGATACAAAATATAAAAATATTACAGAAAGAGTAATAGAAGGAATAGATTTTACTAATCAATTTGAGTATGTTGATGAAGAAAAAATAAAAGAATTATATAATTCAAAAACAATAAGTGTTTCTAGATTAGAAAAATATGCAAATTGTCCATTTGCATATTTTATAGAATATGGAATGAAAGCTAAAGAAAGAAAAGAATATTTATTTACAGCACCTGATGTAGGAAGTTTTGTACATAAAATAATAGAAAATTATTCAAAGTGCATGAATAGAGATGGAGTAACGTGGCATGAAGTAGATGAAAAATATATAGAGATTAGAGTATCAGAAATGGTAGATGAGTTAATTTCTAAAATACCAGGATTTATACTTGAAAGTTCACCAAAATATAAATATTTAGCACATAGATTAAAAACACTTATAATAGTTTCAATAAAAGTTATAGCGGATCAAATTAAACAAGGTAAGTTTGAACCAGAAGATTATGAAGTAGAATTTGGTAAAAAAGGAAAGTATTCTTCTATTGAAGTTGAATTTAAAGATAATGAAAAAATAGAATTAATAGGTAAGATAGATAGAATAGATAAGTATATAGATGAAGAAGATAAAGAATTTATAAGAATTGTAGATTATAAATGGGGTAAAAAAGATATAAATTTAAATGATGTTTATTATGGATTACAATTACAATTATTAGTATACATGGATGCAATTTTAGAAAGTGGTAAATTACCAAATGATATACCAATAAAACCAGCAGCAATGTTATATAGTAGAATGGATAATCCTATAATATCTAAAAACACTCTTGTAGACAAAAAAGAAGTAGAAGAACGGATTATTGAATCATTTAAAATGAATGGAATGTTAATAAAAGACAAAAAAATATTATCATATATGGATAAAGCTCTTGAAATTCCAGGAAATAAATCTAAAATAATAAAAGCATCTACTATAAAAAAAGATGGAAGTGTTTCAAAAAGTACAAGTGGTGTGACAGATGAACAATTTGAAATAATTAGAAAATATATAAAAAAAGCTATAAAAGATTTATGCACAGATATGATGAGTGGAAATATAAAAATAGAACCAAAGAAATCTAAAGATAAAGATTCTTGTCAATTCTGTAGCTATTCTTCTATATGTAAATTTGATACAGCATTGAAAAATAATAGATATAAGATAATAACTAATATAAGTACGGATGATGTAATAAAAAAAATGGAAGGAGATGTAAAATAGAGTGGGTAAAACAAAGTGGACAGAAGAACAGTTAGAAGTAATAAACCATAAAAATGGAAATTTACTAGTATCAGCAGCTGCAGGATCTGGAAAAACAGCTGTTTTAGTTGAGAGAATAATAACTATGATATTAGACCCTAAAGAGAAAATAGATATAGATAAACTTCTTATTGTTACATTTACAAATGCTGCAGCATCAGAAATGAGAGAAAGAATAGGAGATGCAATTTCTAAAGCATTGGAAAATGATCCATCAAATGAACATCTTCAAAAACAAATACTTTATTTAAATAGAGCAAATATAACAACAATACATTCATTTTGTTTAGATGTTATAAAAAATAATATACATTTAGTTGACTTAGATCCTAATTTTAGAATAGGTGATACAACAGAATGCCAAATAATAGCACAAGAAGCAATAGATGAAGTGTTTGAAAATATGTATGAAAAAGGGTTTATTGAAAAAGAAGATACAGGAAAAGGAAAAAGATTTTTGAATCTTATAGATAGTTTTGCAGAAAGAAATGGAGATAATCAAGTCCAAGATTTAATATTATCTATATATAAATTTGCAATGTCATTTCCAAATCCTAAAGAGTGGTTAAACAATGCAGCAGATGAAGTTGTAGTAGATGAGAACTTCAATTTTAGTGAATCAATATGGGGAAAAATAATAGTAACTTCTATAAAAAATGATATGAAAGAAATTTTAGAAACTATGGATAAAGCAATAGATTCTGTTAAACCATATTTAGATTATATAGAAAAGGCACAAAAAATAATTAAAGAAGCGGAAAAAATAGATAACATAAGTAGTGCATTATATAAAAACTGGGATGAGTTTATAAAAGAAATAAGTAGCTTTTCTTCAGAAAATTATAGAACGGGAAAAAGACTTTCAAAAGATGACTCAGATACATTAAAAGAAGCATGGGAAATTGGAAAATCTTATAGAGATGAAGCAGTAGATAAATTAAAAGAAATAACAGAAGTTTATAAAAATAGATATACAGATGTAATAAAAAAAGAAATAGAAATACTATATCCTATAGTAAAATCTATTTCCGATACTGTTTTAGAATTTTGGAAAAAATTTGATGAATTAAAAAGAGATAGAGGGATTATAGATTTTAATGACATAGAACATTTTGCGTTAGAAATATTATTATCTAAAGATGATAATGGAAATATAATTCCATCGGAAACAGCTAAAAGATATAGTGAAGAGTTTATTGAAATATTTATAGATGAATATCAAGATAGTAACTTAGTACAAGAAGCATTATTACTTAGTGTTTCAAATATAAAAGAACCAAATAGATTTATGGTTGGCGATGTAAAACAAAGTATTTACAGATTTAGACAGGCAAAACCAGAAATATTTTTGCATAAATATGCTACATATTCGAAAGAAAAAGAAAAATCTGGAAGAAAAATAATGCTTTATAAAAATTTTAGAAGTAGAAAAAATATTTTAGATGCTGTAAACTTTATATTTAAAAATATAATGAGCAAAGAACTTGGAGAAATTGATTACACAGATGACGAAAAATTAAATCCAGGAGCTATTTTTAAAGACTGTAAAGAAGAAAATGTAATTGTAGGTGGAAGTTGTGATATACACATTATAGATAAAAAATCCAACAAAGAAATTTCTATAGAAGAAGACTATGATGAAGAAAATATTGATAATATACAGCTTGAAGCAAGAGCGATTGGAAAAATAATAAAAGAATTAATTGGTAAAAATTCAGAAGGAAAAACTCAGAAAATATTTGATAAAGAAATTGATGATTACAGACAAGTTAAATATAAAGATATTGTTATTCTTCTTAGAGCAACATCAAACTGGGCAAATGTATTTGTAGAGGAATTTACTAATATGGATATACCAGTATATGCAGATACAGAAACAGGATATTTTGATACAATAGAGATAAAAACAATTATATCTTTATTAAAAGTAATCGATAATCCTATGCAAGATATTCCGTTACTATCAGTACTTAAATCACCTATATATAATTTTTCACCAGAAGAACTTATAGATATAAGAGTGGTAAATAGAGATGTTTCATTATATGAAGCTATGAAACTATATTCTGAATTAGATGAAAATAATAATGATAAGGTAATAGATTTTTTAGAAAGATTAAAAGAATATCAAAAAAAGGCATCTTTTTTAAGTACAGATGAGTTGCTTTGGTATTTATACAATGAAACAGGATACTATGCCTATACAGCAATTTTGCCATCTGGAAAACAAAGACAAGCAAATTTAAAAATTCTATTTGAGAGAGCCAAACAATTTGAAGAAACTAGTTTTAAAGGAATATTCAATTTTATAAATTTTGTAGAAAAACTAAAAAAATCAGATAATGATATGGGAGAAGCTAGAATATTATCTGAAAATACAGATGTTGTCAAAATTATGAGTATACACAAAAGTAAAGGGTTAGAATTTCCTATTGTAATTTGTGGTGGAATGGGTAAAAAATTTAATAAAATGGATATGAATAGAAATATATTGTATCATCATGATCTAGGATATGGACCTCAAGTTGTAAATTTAGAAACTAGATTATCATATCCATCTATTATGAAAGAAGCCTTAAAAAAACAAATGAATATAGAAATGTTATCAGAAGAGATGAGAGTACTCTATGTTGCTTTTACGAGAGCAAAGGAAAAACTTATAATAACAGGTTCAGTTAGTGATATAGATAAAAATATACAAAAATGGAAAAAGAATTCTAATAATCTAAATAAATATAATTTATTAAAATCTAATTCGTTTTTAGATTGGATAATGTCGGTTGTAATAAATCATAAAGATATAAAAGAATCATTATCAGATTATTTAGGAATATACGATATGGGAGAAAAAGAAGACGAATCTAATTGGAAAATAAAAATACACAAAAGAGAGGATTATATCGGAAATAATATAGAAGATGAAAATAAATTATTGGACACTTTAAAAGAAGAATTATCAAGAGAGAAAAAAATTGATTACAAAGAGATAGTAAAAAGAAAATTAGATTATATTTATCCTTACCAAAAAAGTGTAGAAAAATCTGGAAGTATTTCTGTAACAGAAATAAAAAGAATTTGGAACGAAGAAGAGGAAATTGCTGATAACACAATTTTTGAAATAGGAGATGAACAAAATAGTGTTCTAATAAAAGAAGATAAAAAAACAGAAATAAAAAGACCAAAGTTTATTCAAGAAAATAAAAAAGAAAAATTAACAGCAACACATAGAGGAAGTATTGTTCATCTTATTATGCAGATAATAGACTTAAGTAAAACCGATACTATAGATGAGATAAAAAAACAATTAGAGGATTTTGTTAAAAAAGATATTATAACAGAAAAAGAATCTGAAGTAATAGATATATTTAGAATATATAAATTTTTCAAATCAGATTTAGGGGAAAGAATGAAAAATTCAAAATTTGTAGGTAGAGAAAAAGCATTTTATACAGAAATAAATATGAAAGATTTATATTATAAAGAAGACATTAATTATAATGAAAGTATAATGCTTAGAGGGATTGTAGATGCTTATTTTGAAGAAGATGATGAAATTGTTATTTTAGATTATAAAACAGATTTTATAAATGATAAAAATAAAGATGAAGTTATAAATAGATATAAGAAACAATTAGAAATTTATGCAAAAGTTATAGAAAATACTACAGGTAAAAAAGTAAAAGAACAATATTTATATTTATTTAATATAGATGAATTTATTAGAGTAAATAACTAATATTATTAATATAGTAATTATAAAATATAGATAGAAAGGAAGTGGAAATATGAGATTTATTCATACTTCAGATTGGCATCTAGGTAAAAATTTAGAAGGTCATTCTAGAATAGATGAACAAAATAAATTTTGTTCGGATTTTATAAAATTAGTAGAAGAAAACAATATAGATATGGTTATTATAGCAGGGGATATATATGATACATCTAATCCTTCAGCAGAAGCAGAAAAACTATTCTATTCAACTGTATCAAAGATTGCATCAAAGGGTAAAAGATGTGTAGTTGTAATAGCAGGAAATCATGATAGCCCAGAAAGAATAGAAGCAGCATCTCCTATTGCATATGAGCAAGGGATATTATTATTTGGAAATCCTCTTAGTAGTACTAAGGTTGGTGAATTTGATGGATTTAAAATAACAGAAGCAAAAGAAGGAATGACAAAAATAACTATTAAAGGAGAAAAGATAAACTTATTAACTCTTCCATATCCAAGCGAAAAAAGATTAAATGATGCTTTTATAGCAAAAAATGATGAAGATAGACAAAAAACATATTCTCAAAAAATAGGAGACATATTTAGAAATCTTCAAGAAGATTTTGATGAAGATAGTATAAATATAACGGCATCACATATATTTGTTGTTGGAGGAGAAAGTTCAGATTCAGAAAGACCAATACAACTTGGAGGAAGTTTGTTAGTAGAAAGAAAGGATTTACCAAATAAATCAGATTATATTGCATTAGGACATTTGCATAAACCACAAAAAGCATCTGAATTAGGATGTGCATATTATTCTGGTTCACCATTACAATATAGTAAAAGCGAAAGAGTTTATGCAAAAGGAGCAAAAATAGTAGAGATAAACAAAGGGGAAAAACCTAAAATAGAAGATGTCTTATTTAAGAATTATAAACCAATAGAATTATTCCAATGCAGAGGAATACAAGAAGCACTTGATATATCAGATAAAAATAAAGGAAGAGATATTTGGTCTTATTTTGAGATAAAAACAGATGAAGTTATAAATCAAGAAGATATAAAATATATGAAAAAAAATATGCCTGATATTATAGAAATTAAGCCTATAATATCATATCAACAAGAGGAAAAAACAATAGATTTAAAAAGTAAATCAATGGCAGAACTATTTAAAGATTTTTATATATTTAATAAAGGAGTAGAACCAAAAGGCGATGTTATGGATATGTTTATGAAAATCGCTGGGCAAGAAGGAGGAGAGGATTAAATATGAGACCGATAAAATTGGAAATAAAAGGTCTTAATAGTTATGTTAATAGGCAAATCATAGATTTTGAAAAATTAACAGAAAGAGGACTTTTTGGTATTTTTGGGAAAACAGGTAGTGGAAAATCTACTATATTAGATGCGATAACACTATCTCTTTATGGAAGTATAGCGAGAAATACAAAAGAATATATAAATAGTATGTCTGATAAAGCAGAGATAGGATATGAATTTGAAATAGGAAACAGACACTATAGAGTAGATAGAACAATAGAAAGAAATAAAACAGGTGGAATAAAAACTTCTTATGCAAGAGTTATAGAAATTATAACAGAAAATAATGTAAATGTATTAGCTGAAAAAGTAAATGATGTAAATGAAATTATTATAAAAATAATTGGTCTTACTGTGAATGATTTTACAAAATCAGTAGTTTTGCCACAAGATAAATTTAATGATTTTCTTAAATTAGGTGGAATAGATAGAAGAAATATGCTAGAGAGAATTTTTAACCTAGAAAAATATGGTAAAAAATTAATAGAGAGAGTAAGAAATAAAAAAAATAATACTAAAAATAAAGTTGAAATGTTAGAAGTTTCATTGTCGCATTATGAAGGAAAAACAGTTGAAGTATATAATGATATGATTCAAAAGTTAGAAGAAGATAAAGAAAATTGTAGAATTAAAAAAAGAATATATAAAGAAAAAGAAGAACAATATAATTTGGATAAAGAAATATATGAAAACCAAAAAAAATATGAAGAAGAAAAAGATTTATTAAAAAAATATGAAGATAAAAAAGATGAGATAGAAGAAAAAAGAAAAATTATGGAAAAGGCTGAAAATGCAAATACAATAAATCCATATATAGATAATGTCGAAACTTTAGGAAAAAGATATGAAGATTCTAAAAATCAATTAAAAATAGTTGAAGAAGAGATAAGATTTATAAAAAAAGAACTAGAAATATCTAAAGTTAGATTTTCTGAAATAGAAATAAAAAAAGATGAAACAATTCCTAGATTGAGTGAAGAAAAAGTTAGACTTGAAAGAGCGATAAATCTTGTTAGTGAAGTTGAAGTAATAAAAAATGAAATGATATTATTAAAAAGAGATAAAGACGAGTTAGATGAAAATAAAAAGGAATTATTAACAGAAATAGAAAATATAGAAGCGAAACAAAATCTTTATTCAAATAAAATAAAAGAGAGTGAAAATAAATTAACAGAAATAACAATTCCTGTATCATATAGACAAAATATTGAAAAAGGATATCAATATATTAAATCTTTAGAGGATATCAAAAAAGAATTGGAAAAAAGTGAAATAGAATTACAAAAATACGAGTTAACTTATAGTGAAAATAATGTGGCATTAAAATTAGTAGAAAGAGATAGAGATTTTGTAAAAAATAAAATAGAAGAAGCAGAAAACAGAATATCTATAATGGAAAAAAATAGACCTATAACTAATGAAGAACTTACAAAAAAGACTGAATATATTACAGAAATGCGTTCTGAATTAAAGAATTTAAGACAATTAGAGGAAGATAGAGATAATTTACAAATCGAACTAAACAATTGTTTAGAAAAAAGACATAGAATAAGTAGAGAAGTATCTAGTTCTGAAGATAGAATTTTTAAGATTAGAAAAGATATAGAAACAGCTAATAAAAATATAAATGAATTTAAATATTTAAATAGAATATCTGATATTAGAAAGGATTTAGAAGATAATAAGCCTTGTCCTATATGTGGATCTACAACACACATAAAGAAAGATAGTACTAATTATGATGATAGAATAGACTATTATGAAGGAATGTTGAATAAAGAAAAAGAAAATGAGAGAGAAGAATTAGAAAGATTAGATTCCCTAAAGATAAAGAGAAGTGGATATATTTCAGAAGAAAAGATAAAAACGGAGGCTCTTAATAAAAAGAAAACAGAAATAGGGGAAAGAAATTCACTAGAACTTTCTAAAAAATATGATTTTGAATCTAGAAATTTAGATATGGAAAAATTAAATATTTCTGATTGGAATAGGGAAAAAGAAAAATTAGAAGAAGATTTAAAAATATATAAAGAGGATTATTCTAAAAATGATAAGGAAGTTATAAGAATAAAACAATTATTAAAAGGGATAAAATCTCAAAAATTATCTATATCAGAAAGAGTTTTAGAATTAAAATCTAAAAAAGATAAATTAGAAACTGAAATAATTTCTATAAAAAGAATAGTAAAAGTTGATGATATAATAAGTAAGCTTGAGCAAATAAAATTAAATGAAATAGAATCTGAAAAATTAGAGAAAGAATTAAATGTTTTTAGAAATCAAAAATCAGAGATAGATAAATTATTTGATAATTATAAAGCTAATACACATTCAATAGAGATAAAATTATCAAATATAGAACAAAATTTTGATAGTTTAAAAAAACAATATACAGAAAAAAATGATGAAATACAAAGAATTTCAAAAGGTAAAAATCCATATGAATTATTGAAAAAATCAGAAGAAGAAATAGAAAAGATAAATAATTTGTATAGTGAATTAAAAAATGATTTTGATAAAAAAAGTCGGGAAAGAGAAGAAAAAGATACAAATAGAAGTAAAATTCAAGGAGAGTGTAATACTACTGAAGAACAGTTAGGATATTATAAAAATGTACTTAAAGATATGTTGGCAAAATATAGATTCGATAGTGCTTATACTGTTAAAAAATTTGTAATGGATATATCAGAAATAGAAAATATGAGACAAGAAATATCTGAATATGATGAAGGCAGAAAAAATATAGATTTTAGAATAGAAGACTTAGAAAAAAAATTAAATGGAAGAAAAGTTAAAGAAGAAGAATTTATAGCACTTAATGAATTTTTAATAAGATTAAAAGATGAAATAACAGAACTTGAAAAAGAAAGTGCTGTTTTACTTGATAGAATAACTGCAATGAAATCAGATTTAGAAAAAATAAAAAAAATAGAAGCTGATTATAAAAATATATCTAATGAATATAGATTATTAGACGAAATAGATAAAATAATACAAGGAAATAAATTTGTTGAATATGTTGCTACAAATCATTTAAAATATATTGCTTTAGAAGCATCGAAAAGACTTTCTAATATAACAAATGGTAGATATGCATTAGAAATAAATGAATCATTAGAATTTGTCATGAGGGATAATTTTAATGGAGGTGAAAGAAGAGGCGTTGATACTCTTTCTGGTGGAGAAACATTTTTAACATCTCTATCTTTAGCACTTGCATTATCATCTCAGATACAGATGAAAGGAAATGCACCTTTAGAATTTTTCTTCTTAGATGAAGGATTTGGTTCTTTAGATATTGAATTATTAGATACTGTTATGGAATCTTTAGAAAAATTACATACATCTAATCTTAGTATAGGTATAATATCACATGTTGAAGAACTTAAAAATAGAGTACCAGTTAAATTAGTTGTTACATCAGGAGAACTTGGAGAAGGTTCAAAAGTTAGGATAGAGTATAGTTAAGATAAAATTAATGTATATATTGTACAATAAGTATATATTAAGATTTTAATAAAATAACAAAAAAATTAATAATTATGATATAATGAAATATAAATAATATAAACTAAAATAAACAATAATGAAAAATAAAGTAGGAGTGTGGTAAATTTTGGAATCGCTCGAAAGTTGGATTCAGATTATCGGGTTGGTCATCTTAATTATGGGATCGGCATTTTTCTCAGCATCAGAAACATCTTTGATGTCTCTTAGTAAAATAAGAATTAGATATATGCAAGAAGAAGATGTTAAAAATGCTGGCTTAGTGGCTTCTTTAATAGAAAGTCCTAATAAATTATTAAATACAATATTAGTAGGGAATAACGTAGTTAATATAGCAGCTACATCAATATCTACTGCATTATTAACAGCTAAATTTGGTGCAAATGGGGTTGCAGCTGCAACTGCAATAATGACTATAATCATATTAATATTTGGAGAAATAACTCCTAAATCAATTGCAGCCAATAATTCAGAAAAAGTAGCACTTATAGTTTCAAAACCAATAAGATTTCTTATAACAATATTATCGCCAATAGTGTGGATATTTAATATATTTACAAAAATTATGTTTAGGATAGTTGGAATAAAAACTGATGAAAAAAATGCATTTATTACAGAAGAAGAGTTAAAAACAATGGTAAATGTAAGTCATGAAGAAGGCGTTTTAGAAGTTGAAGAAAGAGAAATTATAAACAATGTATTTGAATTTGGTGATATGCAAGCTAAAGATGCTATGGTACAAAGAATGGACATGGTAACTGTAGAAGTAGATGATACTTATGAAGAAATAATAGAAGTATTCAGAGAAGAAAAATTGAGCAGACTTCCAGTTTATGAAGATTCTGTTGATGATATTATAGGTATTATCAATATAAAAGATATGATTTTCTTATCAGAAGAAGAAAGAGAGTATTTTTCTGTAAAAAATTATATGAGAGATCCTTTCTTTACATATGAATTTAAAAAAATAACACAACTTCTTGAAGATATGAAAAAAGCTAAAACTCAAATAGCTATAGTATTAGATGAATATGGTGGAACATCAGGTCTTTTAACAGTAGAAGATTTAGTCGAAGTAATTGTTGGAGATATTGAAGATGAGTATGATGAAGATGAAGATGATATAGTAGTTATTAAAGAAGATGAGTATATAGTAGATGGAAGTACTAGAATATCAGAAGTCAATGAATTAATTGGTACAGCAATAGAAACGGAAGAATTTGATTCTATTGGTGGATATTTAATTGGTTATTTAGATAGACTTCCAGAAGAAAAAGAAGTTATAGAAATTGGAAATAGTAAGTTTTGCATAGAAAAAGTAGAAAAAAATAGAATAGTAAAAATACATCTTTATACATAATAAAAATATATATCAAATTAAGAAAAAATAAAAAGACCTCAGTTTTTCTGAGGTCTTTTTATTATATATTATCTATTAATTTACCAGAATCTATATCATAAAAATTAATATCTATATTAAATTCATTTGCATTTAGGATATCTGGATTTATTTCTACAATAGCAACAGATCTAGAACCATCTTTTGGAATAGAAGTACTACCAGGATTTATTATTATAAGATTATCATCAAAAGAAAGTTCTTTAATATGAGTATGTCCTAAAATAAGAAAATCAGCACCCATATTTTTAGCATTTTCTATAATTTTTTCTTTTGAATCAGTGTAGCCATGATTTATTATAAATCTAAATTCATCAAACTGAACTAATGCATAAGGTCCTTGTATAGGATGATTTAGAACCATTTGATCTACATCAGCTTCACAGTTTCCTTTAGCAAATATTATTGAAGACACATTATTAAGAGCATTTATAAGCTCTTTTGGATTATATCCTTGTGGTAAATCGTTTCTTGGACCATGATAAAGTATATCTCCTGCATGAAGATAAGCATCACAATCACCTAAAATTTCCATAGCTTTATTAAAATAAAGTGAACTACCATGAGTATCACTAAGTATACCTATTTTCATAATTTAACCTCCATAATTTATAAAAATTTAGCTGAAACTCTATTCCAAAATTCATAATCAGATAATCTTAAAAATTTCAACTTAACATCTGAAGTACAAATATTAATTTTTGTAATTTGTTTAAACCTAAGTTCTACTCCATCAATAACGATTAATATTGAGTTTTCAAAATGATACTCTGGTAAAATACTTATATCAGTATCTTTTGAAAATATAATACTAGATGTAAAACTTCTATATGCGTTTGTATTTATTGGTGATAGAGGTGTAAGTTGTATAGCCTCTATATTAGAATCTATAATACTTCCTCCAGCAGAATAAGTATAAGCAGTAGAACCAGTTTGAGAACATATAATCATACCATCTCCACTAAAATTTTCTACTTTTCTACCATTTACAAATAAATCTAAATGGATTGTTCTAGATTTATCACCCCTAACAGTAACTTCATTCAAAGCAAAAAAGTTTACACAACTTTGTTTAGTGCAAATCATTGCCCGAAGTAATGGAACTTCTTGTATTATATAGTTTTCATTTAAATAACTTTCAATAAATTCATCTATTTTATCAGGCATTATTTCTGGAAAGAATCCAAGATGCCCAGTATTAACACCAACAATAGGTATTTCTGGATAATCAAAATCTCTTACTGTTTTTAAAAAAGATCCATCTCCTCCAATACAAACAAGTAACTCTGTATCATTTGAAAATTCTTCAGAAACAGCAAATCCAGCATCGATAAGCTTTTTTTTAAATAAATTTTTAGTTTCTATTGATTTTGGAAGATCATTAGAATTAATAGTTATTAGCCTTTTTTTCATAAATTCACCTCTTTACATATAAGTATTATAGCATAAATTTTAACAAGTATATATATTTCAATTAGTATATAAGTTTCAATATAACAAATAAATGATATAATGAAAATATATATAAATTTTAAGAGGTGATAACTTGTTAAAAATAGAAGGTATTTCAAAAAAATTTGAAAATTTTTCTCTGAAAAATATAAATATAACGCTTGAAGCGGGGAAAATTATGGGGATAATAGGAGATAGTGGATCTGGAAAAACTAGCATTATAAATTTAATAATGGGAATATATAAACCAAATTCAGGAAAAATAGAATTAGATGGAAAAACAGTTGAAGAAGATCCTGTAGAATATAAAAATAATATAGGTTTTGTTCATGATAATTTAAATTTTTATCCAAATTTAAAATTAAAAGATTATAAAAGAATTATTTCTATGTTTTATAAAAATTTTGATGAAAAAATGTATGATATGTACTTTGAAGAATTTAATTTAGATTCAGAAGAAAAAATAAAAAATTTATCTAAAGGACAAAGAGAAAAAGTTATGATAATTACCTCTTTAAGTCATCATGCAAAGTTACTTATATTAGATGAGCCTGTCTATGGGCTTGAAAAATCAATAAGAAAAGAACTTGTATATATATTAAAAGACTATATAAAAAAAGAAAATGCAAGCGTAATAGTATCTATACATAATGTTTCCGAATTTGAGGAAATTTATGATAAAATTATTTATATAAAAAGAGGTAAAATTTTATTTGATTTAAATAAAAATGATATATTAAAAAATTTAAGAGTAATAAGGTCTGATTCAAATACATTATCTTTGATAAAAGAAAATATTATAGGAATAGACCATTATAAAAGATATAGTGAGGCTTTGATAAAAATAGATAATAATGAAGAGATAAAGAATATAATAAGAGGTGCAGATTGTCATAAAATAAAAAATCCAGATATAGAAGATTTAATACACTATTATCAAGAAAGTGGTGATTTTAATGTTTAATCTAATAAAAAAAGATTTTATAGTTTGTGTAAAATCTGATAGATTTAACTTAGTAAAATATATATTGATATTTATATTAATGTATTTATTTTGTAATGATATATCATATTATGCAACACCAGTTATAATAACATATCTTATAATAATAGGTGTTTTTTCATCGGATTATGAAAATGGAGTTGAAAAATTTATTAGAAGTTTACCTATTGATTTAGATGATATAGTTTATTCTAGATATATAATAGCAATAGGTACATCAATAAGTGTAACAATAGTAACATTGCTTATGTATGATATATTATCTTTATATATGTTTAGGTCTACAGTATTTAATGACTTTTTATTTTCTTTATATATAAATTTAATAATATTATCTGTAACAATGCCACTATTTTTTAAATATGGGTATGAAAAAATGAAAATAGTTGCAAGTATTATAGCAATAGCTGTATTTACTATCTTTTCATCATTTTTAAATGCGCTTTCAGAAAAAATATTTTATGCTAAGCATTTAGAATTAAGTATTAATTTAAATGTATCAAAATATGAAACTATACATTTATTCAATCAAATATTTAGAAGTTTTATATCTAAAATAAATATAAATAATATTAACATGACATCTATAGGAGTAATATGTATAACAATATTCATATTTTCTATGTATATATCATTAAAAGCAATGAAAAAAAATAAATATCTTAAATAATATTACTGGTTAGAATGGGATGATAAAATGAATAAATTTATAAGAATATCATTTATTATATTAGTATGTTTTTTCATGTCAGGAATTATTGCAAAATTTACATATAGTGATATGATAGATAGGCAAGACTATGAAAGCAGAAATATAAATGAATTAATTGTAGAATTTGAATCAAGAAAAACTGTAAAAAATGGAACAAAAATAAAATTTAAAATATATAATAATAGTAAATTCACATATCTTCTAACAAAAGCTAGAATAAAATTTGAAAATAATTTATTCAAAGATAATTTAGAGTATAATAAAAATAATACAAATCTTTATATAGAAATGGATAATAATAGTAAACTGAACTCTAATTTAATATTAAATGGAATACTTCCAAATAAAGATGGATATTTGGAGTTTATTATACCAAAAGGACTTTCACTTAATAAAAAATATTTTGCATTAGATTCAACAAAAATGGAATATGAAGGTAATTTTACTGAAGAAGTTCCTATATTCACATTTTTAAAAATACCAGTAGAACAGAGTAAGGGTATTTGGAGTATAAAAGCACTTAATTAAAAAAGTTTTAGGAGTGAGATTATGTCGATTGAATCAGTAAAAAATTATATGAAAAAATTTGGTAAAGAAAATGATATTATAGAATACGAAACATCTAGTGCAACAGTTGAATTAGCAGCAAAAACAGTAGGAGTTATACCGGCGAAAATAGCAAAAACATTATCATTTAAAGGTAAAAATAATGATGAAGCTATAATCATTGTAACATCTGGAGATACAAAAATAGATAATAAAAAATTTAGACATGAATTTTTATGTAAAGCAAAAATGCTTTCTTCTGAAGAAGCGAAAGAATTTACTGGACATGAGATAGGTGGAATATGTCCTTTTGCAATAGAAAATGAAAATGTGAAAGTATATTTAGATGAATCATTAAAAAGATTTGATAAAGTATATCCTGCAGCAGGAAGTAGTAATTCTGCAATAAAACTTGATAATGATGAATTAGAAAAGTTATCTTCAAATTTTATTAAATGGGTTGATATTTGTAAAGGATGGAATGAATAAAATTAAATTTGGAAAGGATAGATAAAAATTTGTTTAAAAAAGAATTACAAAAATATAATCTTATGTCTTATACAGCAGAAGAAGATATAATATTAAAAGAACTTTTATTAGATAGACTTGGATTTTCTGTTAGATCAATATCAAAAATGAAAAGAAATAGGACTGTAAGAGTTAATGGAGAATATAAGAAACCTTCATTAAGTGTTAAAAAAGGTGATTTAATAGAAGTAGAAATAAATGAAGAAATGGCAAATTTTGAACCACAAGATTTAGATATGGAAGTTTTATACGATGATTTTGATATAATTATGGTTAATAAACCTCCATATATGGTTGTACACCCTACTAAAAGTCATTTTGATAAAACTGTAGCAAATGGAGTTACAAATTTTATAATAAAAAAAGATGAAAAAGTAAAAGTAAGGTTTGTTAATAGACTTGATATGAATACATCAGGACTTGTAATAGTGGCTAAAAATGCTTATGCACATCATGTATTATCAACAGATATGGGAAAAAATTTAGTAGAAAAAAAATATATAGCTGTTGTAAAAGGTATTATAGATAAAGATGAAGGAACAATAGATGCACCAATATACAGACCTACAGATGATTCTATAAAAAGAATAATAGATGATAGAGGACAAAAATCTATAACACATTATAAAGTAATAAAAAGAATGAATGATTCAACTGTTGTTGAGTTGAAATTAGAAACAGGAAGGACACATCAGATTAGAGTTCATTTAGCTCATATAGGTCATGGAATAATAGGAGATGAACTATACGGATATGTAGATGAAAATTTAATAAAAAGACAAGCACTTCATGCATATAGTTTAAAATTTGAACAACCAAGAACTAGAGAAGAATTATCTTTTGAGGCAGTAATACCTGAAGATATGAAAAAACTTATAGATAAATTAAAAATGGAGGAATAATAAATTGATTATACATAAATTTATTGTACATGTACTTGATAAAAATAGTGATGTCCCAATTCTTAATGATTTTGAAGGAAAAGTAAATCATGAGATAGAAGGATTTTTTCAAAAAATAATAAAAAGAGTAACTAAAGATGATGATTTAAGAAAAGCAGTTTTTAAAAATTATAATGATAATACAATTAGAAAGTGTTGTGAACAAATAATATATGATGAAAATACATTTGTTGAAAATTCAAAAGAGATTGCAGCATATTTATTTGATATATTAAAAGTTAATAGTGATTTAGAATCTTGTGACCTAGCTATTTGCCTTTATACAATAAAAGAAGAAAAAAATGTAGCTATTATAAAATTGGATTATAAAAAATTATACACTCATTCAATAGAATTTATAAATGAAAAATTTAATATTCAAATGGTGTCAAATGAAGTAGGTATACAAGAGACTCAAAGAATAAAACAAGCAGCATTAATAGGTCCAAATGGTATAAATGATGAATATCAATTTAGAGTAATAGATAAAGAGTCAGAAAAAAAAGGAATGCCGTCTAAATTTATTGAAGAATTTATATGCGGAGAAAAAATAGAAGATGATAAACACAAAACAAAAGTTTTTAAAACATCAGCAGACAATTGGATAACAAATGCACTTTCAAATGATATTAAACAAGCAGAGGATGCTAGAAGTATATTAAATTATACATTAAAAGAAAAACAAGAAATAGATATTGATGATTTTGTACAACAAGCTATAAAAGATGAAACTTTAAAAGAAGGTTTCAAAGAATTAATGGAAGAAAAAGGAATAGAGGAATCTTTTTCAATAGATAAAAAATGGGTAGAGAAAAAATTAAAAAATAGAAGCATAAAGACAGACAATGGTTTTGAAATAAAAGGTAAATTAACAGACTTTGAAGATCCGATGAAATATAGTATAAGAAAAAATGAAGATGGAACAGTTGATTTAGTAATAAAAAATGTTGGATTTTTTGAAGAAAAATAAAAATTAAATAAAAAAATAAAAATTAAATAAAAAAATAAAGGGTCAAATTATTGACTCTTTATTTTATGTTCAAAATAATTTATTGATTATCTTCTATAAATCTACAAATATCTCCTATAGATTTGAAGTTTTCAGCTTCTTCATCAGGTATTTCAATATCGTATTCATCTTCAAGAGCCATTATTATTTCAACAGCGTCAAGAGAATCAGCTTCAAGATCATCAACAAGAGATGATTCCATAGTTATATCTTCTAAATCATCAAGTCCTAATTGTTCAGCTATTATTTCTTTTATTCTTTCAAACATTGTTATCCTCCTACGAATGTTGGTATTATTTTAATTGTAGTTTAATATATTACGCTACAAATTTCAATATATATTTGATATAATAGATAATATAAATCTATGCAAATGTTTTTTGTGTGTAAAAATAGAGAATTAAGTATAAAATTAAAAGATTTTATTTCTTTTTAGTAGTAAATATATTATATTATGAGTTATAATAAATATTTATATAAAAAGAAATTATTGTGGAGAGATATAAAATTAGACGGGAAAATAATATCAAAACTAGAGGAGGATTAAAATATGAAAAATACAGTTACAATTAAAGATGTAGCTAAAAAAGCTGGTGTTTCGATTTCAACAGTTTCAAGAGTAATAAATAATTCAAAACCTGTAACAGATGAAATAAAGAAGAAAGTATTAGATGTAATAGAAGAAACAGGATATGTACCAAATCCACTTGCAAGAAGCTTAGTTACTAAAAAAAGTCAATTAATAGGAGTTATTGTGCCAGAGGTTTCAGATTCATTTGTAAATGAAATCCTTAATGGTATTGAAGAAGTAGCGAGAATGTATAATTATGATATACTTCTTTCAAATACATATTCAGATAAAGATGAAGAGCTTAGAAGTATAAATCTTTTAAGAGCAAAACAAATTGAAGGTATGGTAATGTTAAGTTGGAATTTAGAAAAAGAACATGTAGATTTTATAGAAAAATGTGGAATACCAACAACATATATAAGTAAAACTGCCAGAGGATACGATATTCCTACAGTAAGTGTAAATAATGAAAAAGCTACTTATGATATGACAGAACATCTTATATCTCAAGGACATAAAAAAATAGCATTTGTAATGACTAGTGCAGGAGATACTATATTAGAAAAAGAAAGATTAGATGGATATAAAGCTGCATTAAAAGATAATGGAATAGAATTTGATGATAGTATTGTCAGATATGGAGGAGTAGACTATGCTAGTGGCTATGATTCTACTAAAGAAATATTAGATAATGGAATAGTTCCAGATGCAGTATTTGTAACTGGAGATGAAGCAGCTGTAGGTGCTATAAATGCAGTTTTTGATAAGGGTTACAATGTTCCAAATGATATTTCTGTAGCAGGATTTAATGATGTAAAAATAGCTAAAATGTATAGACCTAAGCTTACAACAGTTCACCAACCACTTTATGATATGGGTGCAGTTGCAATAAGAATGGTTATAAAAATGATAAATAGAGAAGAAATAGAAGAAAAGAAAGTAGAACTTCCTCATAGAATAGAGGAAAGAGAAAGTGTTATAAAAAAATAATTTTAATGTTTTTATATTTTCTCTTTAAAAAATTTGATAATTATTATATAATAATGTTAAGAATCCTGAAGCATTCGAGATGGTTACTTTTAAATTCAACCGACAAATTAAATTCGGGAGATTATGTTTGATTATAAGTATGACGAGCCTTGATTTATCGAGGATATTAGAAAATAGCCAACAAATCACCCACCTGAGAGACTCTCGGGTATGAATTTACAATACCGACGGTGTTTCGGGACAATAAAAAGCGCTGCTTGTCAGCGCTTTTTATTGTACAATCCATAATTTTAAAGGTGATAAATAATGGAAAAATATTATTTAGATATTAATGATACAAAAACTAAAAAATATATACAGATATATACACATATAAAAAATATGATAATAGATGGAAAAATAAAGGAACATGAAAAATTACCACCAATAAGAAAAATATCTGAATATATAGGTGTTAATAATACAACTATTGTAAAAGTATATGAACTTTTAGAAAAAGAAGGATATGTTTATAAAATAGTTGGGAGTGGAACATTTGCATCAGAAATAAAAAGATATGAAAACAAGAAATATATTGATAAAAATATTATTAAATTTGACAATGGAAATCCATCAAATGATATGTTTCCTATAGATGACTTCAAAAAAGCTGTTAATATGGCACTTTCAAATGATGAAAATACTATATTTGAATATGATGAAGGTCTTGGAAATGAAAAATTAAGAGAAAGTATATCAAGGTATTTCAAAAGCAGAGGCATGGATACAGAAAAAGAAAATATACAGATAATTTCAGGAGCTCAGCAAGGAATAGATATAGTATGTAAAGGAATTATAAACTATTCTGATATAGTATTTGTTGAAGAGCCAACATATACTGGAGCAATAGAAGTATTTAAAAGTAGAGGTGCTAAAATAATATCTATACCATTGTTAGATGATGGAATAGACATAGGAATTTTAAAATTAAAATTAGAAAAAATAAAACCAAAGTTGATGTATGTTATGCCGAATTTCCAAAATCCAACAGGTATATCATATTCAAAATATAAAAAAGAAAAATTACTTGAGTTAGCAGAGGAGTATGATTTTTATATATTGGAAGATGATTTTATAAGCGATTTTAAATTTGATTCAGATGATAATAAAACACTTAAAAGTTATGATAAAAACAATAGAGTGATTTATATAAAAAGTTTCTCGAAAATATTTATGCCAGGTCTTAGAATTGGTGCGATAAATATACCTAAAGAACTTATGAAAAGTATACTATGGGCAAAATATTCTTCAGATATTTCAACACCAGGTCTTATACAAAGTTCTTTGTTATGTTATATGGAAAATTTTAATTGGGACAATCATATACTAAAAATAGAAAAAATATATAGACAAAAATATGAAGTTGCAAAGAGAAGTATAAATAGATTTTTAGAAGATAAAATAAATGTTAGAAAATGTTCAGGAGGTATAAATTTCTTTTGTGAACTACCTAGAGGTTTTAAGTCAAAAGAATTCACCGAATTTTTATATGAAAAAGGAGTATCAGTACTTCCAGGTACATATTTTTATGATAATATAATAGATGATAGATTTTTTAGAATAAACATTGCTAAAGAGAGTATAGAAAATATAAAAAAAGGTATAGAAATAATAGGTAATAGTTTAGATGAGTTTTTAAACATAGAAAAAGAAAATGAATCTTTTATGAATAAAAATTTGTTTTATTAAAAAATATTTGGGTATAAGAAATAATTAATTGATATAATTAGTTAAACATGTTTTAATATTATATGTGAATTATATATTAAATAAAAAAAGGAGAAGTATTATGATAGATAAAAAATTAATAAATAGAATAAATGAATTAGCAAAAAAAAATAAAACAGAAGGACTTACTGTAGAAGAAACTAAAGAAAGAGAAAAACTTAGAAAAATTTACTTAAAAGAGTTTAAAAAAGGATTTAAACAAAGATTAGATTGCATAGAAGTTGTTTCACCAAAAGAATATGAAGAAAGAACAGGACATAAACCAGGTATAAATGGTAGTATGTGTGAAATAAAAGATATTGAAACAAAAGAAAATTAATAAAAATTCTGATAATAGAAAAAAGCTGTGTAAATACATAATAGTAATTACACAGCTTTTTTTATTTATGATCCAAATTAAAATATTGACATAGTTCATTTAAAAATTTATTTTCTAGAGGTGTAAAAGTTTTCTTTTTAGAGTATATAAAATAAAATTTACGAGAAAAATCAATTCCTTTTACTTTATAACTATTTATTTTTCCAGATTTTATATATTCATCAGCAGATATAGAAGATATAAAAGATACACCTAAACCAGCTCTAACCATTTCTTTGATAGATTCATTTGATTCGACATGTGCAAGTATGTTTAATTTAGAAGTAGGAAAACCAGCTTTTTTTAGTGTTTTAAAAATTAAATCCCTTGTTCCAGAACCTTCTTTTCTCATTATAAAATTAAAATCTGATAAAATAGAAGGATCTATTTCACCATCTATATTTTCAAGCTTTAAATTTGATGGTGTAATTAGAACTAGATTATCATCTATAAGATCTATGTACTTTATTTGTGGATTGCTGATTTTAGAACCTACAAATCCAAAACTTACTCTTTCATCGAGTATCTCTGATATTGCAAATTGTGAATCATAGTGGCTTATACTAAACTTAACATCTGGGTATGATTTAGAAAAACTTTTCATAAATTCTGGAAGTAAATATGTTTCAGGAATAGAACTACAAGCTATATCAATTAATCCTTCTATTTTACCAGAATATTCTTTTATATCATAAATAGCTTTTTTACAATTATTTAATATATATATAGCATGTTCATAAAGTATTTTGCCTGATTCAGTAAGTGTAATGCTTTTGTTACTTCTATTTACTAAAACAGTTTCCAATTCATTTTCTAAATTTTGTATATGTGTACTTACTGTAGGTTGAGTTAGAAAAAGTTCTCTAGATGCTTTAGAGAAACTTTGATGTTTTACAACTGTAACAAAAACCTCAAGTTGTTTAAGATCCATAAAATATAACGCCTCCATTAAAATATTTATATATTAAAATTCAAATGTATTAAAGATTAATAAAAATGTATAAAAATATAAAAAAATAAATATTAAAACATAAAATAATTAATAAAAAATATCATTTTTGCTTGATTGCTTATTTATAGTTTTAAAAAATAAATTTAAAAACAAATCTATAATACTATAAATTTATTATATCATAAGATTTTGTGTGCATATATAAGATTTTCAAATGATTTTCTATCATGAAATTTGTTATAATATAAAATAAAATATTATCCTTTTTATAAATACTATGGAAAATATGTTAAATATGGTGTAAAATGGGAAAATATGAGATGGAAGGGGGAATTTTATGTTAAAAGAATTTATACAATATTACAAACCGTACAAAAAGTTATTCATATTAGATATGATTTGTGCGTTCACAGCAGCAATGTGTGATCTTTTATATCCAATTATGACAAAAAATATAATGGATGATATTATACCAAACAAAAAAATAGATGTATTATTTATATTTGCAATAATCCTTATGATAATATTCGTAATGAAAGCAGGATTTAATTATTTTATGCAGTATTGGGGTCATGTTGTAGGGGTAAGAATGCAAGCAGATATGAGAAGTGTTGTATTTAGACATCTTCAGAAATTACCTAATAAATATTTTGATGAAAATAAATCAGGTGTGACTATGTCTAGAATAGTAAATGACTTAATGGATATAACAGAACTTGCTCATCATGGTCCAGAGGATTTATTTATATCATTAGTTACAATTTTAGGGTCATTTATAATACTTTTAAGAATAGACATACCACTTACTTTAATAATATTCGCAGTATTACCATTTGCAGTTTGGTTTGTCGCTCATAAAAAAGATAAAATGGGAAATGCATTTATGAAGGCAAGAGTAAAAGTAGGAGAGGTAAATGCTACTCTTGAAAATAGTATAGCAGGTATGAAAGTAACAAAATCATTTTGTACAGAAGATGAAGAATTGAAAAAATTCGATAAAATAAATAATATATTTAAAGATTCAAGAGAAGAATCGTATAAAGCTATGGCTGAATATTTTTCAGGTATGAACTTCTTTATGGATTTTTTAGAGTGGATAGCATTGATAGTAGGAGGATATTATACATATACAGGTAGAATAACAATAGGAGATTTTGCTGCATATATTTTATATGTAAAAATGTTTTTACAACCAATGAAAAAACTTGTAAACTTTACAGAACAGTATCAAAATGGTATGACAGGATTTAAACGTTTTAAAGAAATAATGGACCAAGAAGTTCAAGAAGAAGCTAAAAATCCTAAAGAACTTAAAAATATAAGAGGAGATATAGATATAGAAAATGCTTCATTTACATATGAAGATGAAAATGAAGTTATAAGTGATTTAACTTTATCTATTGAAGCTGGTAAAACTATAGCATTAGTAGGGCCATCAGGTGGTGGAAAGACAACGCTTTGTAGTTTGATTCCTAGATTTTACGAATTGGATTCTGGTGATATAAAAATTGATGGAAATAGTATAAAAGATGTAAGTTTAAAATCTCTTAGAAAAAATATAGGTGTTGTTCAACAAGATGTATTTTTATTTACAGGGACAATAAGAGATAATATAATTTGTGGAAATCCAGATGCAACAGAGGATGAAATGATAGAAGCAGCAAAAAAAGCTAGAATACACGATTTTATAATGACATTACCAGAAAAATACGATACATATATAGGAGAAAGAGGAGTTAAATTATCAGGAGGTCAAAAACAGAGAATTTCTATATCTAGAATATTCTTGAAAAATCCACCGATTATAATATTAGATGAGGCAACTTCTGCTCTTGATAATGTAACAGAAAGAGAAATACAAGAATCTTTAGAAGAACTAAGCAAAGATAGAACAAATATAATTGTAGCACATAGACTTTCAACAATAAAAAATGCAGATGAGATAATAGTTATAACAGAAGGTAAAATATCTGAAAGAGGAACACATAGTGAACTTATAGACGCTGGAGGGATATATGCTACTCTTCATAGTAAATAAATTGGGGGGAAAATAATAATGAAGGATTCAGAAGTGAATACATTAAAAGAACACATAATAAAAACTGCATCTGGACTTTTTATAAAATATGGATATGGTAAAACTACTATAAGACAGATTGCGGAATCAGCAGGTCTTGGAAGAGGACATCTTTACTATTATTTTAAAAAGAAAGAAGATATACTACTTTATCTATATAAAGAATTATTAGAAAAGATATATGGAACAATAGCTGACAGAAAAATAAAGGAAAATGATATAATAGCAAATTATATAATAAGTCAATATATATATACTCATGCAATTGCTACGTCAGAAAAAGTTTTTAGACTTTATATAGAGGCATCAAATGTTAGATCTATTAGAAAAGAATATATAAATATATTACTAAATTTATTTAAAGAAAAATTAGTTGGAAGTAATTATAATTTTAGCGATAAAGATTTATATATGAATATAGCTATTGGATGTGCAGGAGAATGTGAACTTTTGAATCAATACTATGAAGGAACATTAGATGCAGAGTTAGATGATATTATTATAAATGTTGTAAAAACAAGATTTGCAATATTAGATATACATGAAAATATAGACCTTGAAAAAATAATTCAAGAAGCTAAAGTTTTAAAAGATGATATGAATCTTGAAAAAATAATAAGGGACGCAGTAGAGTTGAACAAATTTATCTAAAAGACAAAAAATAAAATATATAAAAATAAAATATATAAAAAGTAGTAAAAGACAAAAAAATAAAAAGTAATAACTACTTATATGACAGTAAAGTACTACTTTATACAACATAGCCTAATTCATTGACTTTTGTATATATGAGGAATATTATTAAAAAAAATACTAAAAAATAATCTTTATTAAAGAGGAGATGGATGGTATGGCTAAGTATAAAGCTGGTACTTATACTGGAAAGGGATATGGAGTAAAAGGAAAAATAATACTAGAAGTATCTTTTTCTGAAAATGAAATAATAGATATAAAAATTATAAAACATAGAGAAATATATGGACAAGCTTATGGATTAGAAAGTTCACCATTTGAGCATTGGATACCTAAAATAATAAAATACCAATCACTAAATATACCGTATGTTATAGGAGCAGAAGTTGTATGTAAAGCAATAGTAGCTGCTGTGAGTGATTGTGTAGAGCAAGCAGATGGAGATTTGTATGAGCTAAAAAATAAAAAAGTACCAACACCACTAAAAAAAGAAAATAGAGTTATAGAAACTGAATTTGTTGTTTTTGGCTCTGGAATAGCAGGATTATCAGCAGCTGTAGAAGCAAAATATTGTGGTGCAGATGTATTACTTGTTGAAAAACAAGGCATAATAGGAGGTTCTTCAGCTATATGTGGTGGAAAAATAATGGCAGCTGGCACTAAAACACAAATATCAAAAGGTATTTTAGATACACCACAGATGCAATTTGATTTTTTAAAAAAAGCAGCGGGAAGTTTTTTAGATGATGATAAAATAAATTATTTCTGTTATCATTCAGCAGAAAATATAGACTGGTTGACTGAGCAAGGATTTAAGGTACAAGATGTAGAAGCACCACATTCTTCTCAATTACCATGGAGAATTCATAATAGTATGGGCGGCGGTGGCCAAACTATGGGATATGGTGGTGGTTTTATAGTTCCACTTAATAATAAATTCCATGAATTAGGTGGAAAAACTATTTTAAATACGGCATTGACAGAATTAATAGTTGAAAATAATAGAGTTGTTGGAGCAAAAGCTAAGGATGTAATAGATGGAAGTATTATAACAATTAAAGCATCAAAAGGAGTATTTATAGGAACCGGAGGTTTTGCTGCAAATAGAGAACTTGTAGAGTCTAGATATCCTTGGATGAAAAATTATTATTATAATTGTCCAGAATCAAGTCAAGGAGATGGAGCTAGAATAGCTGAATCTATAGGAGCTAAAAATTATAAACATCCTTATCTTCAAACAATGATGTTAAATGAAAATACTGGAGTTGGTGTTAATGAGGAACCAAGTTTAATTATAAATTTAGAAGGAAAAAGATTTTGTAATGAATATCAGTTCCATAGCTTAGTAGGAGCTGAAATGGCTAAAACAGGAAGTGCAGGAGGATGGTATATTACTTGTGGTGAAGAAGTTGAAAAATATCCTTTATTAAAATATTCCTTAGGAACTAAAGAAGCGATAAAAGCAAATAGTATTGAAGAATTAGCAAAAAAAATAGATGTAGATTTTAAAAATTTAAATGATACTATATCTAGATATAATTATTTATGTGATATTGGATTTGATGAAGATTATCAAAAACCTAAGAGTGAAATGAGAGCAATACGAGGAGATATTTATTATGCTATCTTTTTAAGACCAGCTACATCAATAACTTTTGGTGGATTAGAAATAGATATATCTGCACATGTATTGGATAAAAATAATAAAATTATTCCTGGCTTATTTGCATCTGGAGAAGTTGCGAATACAGGAAACTTTGGATGTGGTGTGCCTTCATGTGGTTATAGCATAGGGCATGCACTTCATTTTGGTAGAGTTGCTGCAAGAAGTGCTTGTGGAAGAGAATTATTATAAAATATATAAAAAAGGTTGTTAATTTTAACAACCTTTTTTTTATTATATTTATTTTTTCTTCATCTACACAATATAAATTAATATTATTATTTCTTTTTTATATAGTATATTAAAGAAAAATTTATATATAAAGATATATTTCATTTTATATTCTTATTAATAAAATAGTATTTATTGCTATTGTAATATTAATCTTCTAAAAATTTTTATTTTTATTGATTTTTTATTAGGTATGCCCTATAATTAGGTTATAAAATTTAGGTATGCCCAAAAAGAAAGGAGAATAAGAGTATGAAAAAAATAGCTGAGCAAATAGCAAAACATAGTAAAATAATTCTTTTAATATCATTTTTACTTTTAATTCCTTCAGTTATAGGTTATATCAATACAGATATAAATTATGATATACTTAGCTATTTGCCTGAAGATGTATCTACTATGAAGGCAGAAAAAATCATGAAAGAAGATTTTAATTGCGGATCACTTGCTATGTTGGAAATAGAAAATATGCCAGATAAAGACGTAGCAAAAATTAAAGAGAAAGTAGAAAAAGTAAAAGGTGTACAAGAAGTTATTTGGAAAGATAATTTTATAGATTTGTCTTTCCCTAATGAAATGATACCTAAAGATATGAGAGATATGCTTTACTCTGGAAAAGCAACAATGATGGTTGTAAAACTAAAAGAAGGTACAGCCGATGAATTGACAATGAATGCAGTAGAAAAAATAAGAGGTATCGCAGGAAGACAGGCATTTTTAAGTGGAATGTCAGGAATAATAAAAGATACAAAAGATTTATCTGATAAAGAGATGCCTTTTTACGTAATAGTAGCGGGAATTTTAACTATGATAGTGCTACTTTTAACTATGGAATATACAGCAATTCCTATTATATTTCTTGTAAATATAGCAATAGCAATAATATATAATTTTGGTACTAATATAATATTTGGAGAAATATCATATATAACAAAAGCATTGTGTGCAATTCTTCAATTAGGGGTTACAATGGATTATTCTATATTTTTACTACATAGGTACGATGAAGAATTATTAAATACGGATAATCGAATAGAAGCTATGACCAATGCTATAACAAATACATTTACTTCTATATCTGGTAGTTCACTTACTACTGTTGCAGGATTTATAGCGTTATGTGCTATGGATTTAGCTATAGGTAAAGATATAGGAATAGTAATGGCAAAAGGTGTTGTTCTTGGAGTTATAACTACAGTAACGGTATTACCATCTTTAATATTAGTATTCGATAAGGTAATACATGGACATAAACATAGAATAATACTTACAGGATTTGAAAAAACTTCTAACTTTGTAATGAAAAATTATAAGAAATTAACAATAGTATTTTTGATAATATTAATACCAGCAATATATGGTAACAATAATGCAAAGGTTTACTACAATTTAGATGAAACATTACCAGATACTTTTCCATCTATAGTAGCCACAAATAAAATGAAAAAAGACTTTGATATGAATAGTACAGATATGATATTTGTAAAAGATAGTATCGAATCATATAAAGTTGATCAAATGGTAAGTGAAATTGAAAAAGTAGATGGAGTCAACTCAGTTGTAGCATTAGAGAAAGTAGTTGGACCAGGTTTTGTACAAAGTATAATACCTGATAGCCTTTTATCTGAAGTTAAATCAGGTGGATATGAGCAGATTATGATAAATTCAAAATATAGAGCAGCTTCAAAAGAATGTGGTGTTCAAATAAGAGAATTAAATAAAATAGTTAAAAAATACGATAAAGATGGGCTTATTGGTGGAGAAGCACCTTTAACAGAAGATTTAATAAGAATAGCAGATACAGACTTTAAAAAGGTAAGTGCAGTATCAATAATAGCGATATTTGCTATAATAGCCTTCATATTTAAATCAGCATCTATACCAGTATTACTAGTATTAGTTATAGAAGGAGCTATATTTATAAATTTAGGTATACCATATTATACAGGAACAGTACTTCCATTTATAGCATCTATAGTACTAGGAACTATTCAATTAGGAGCAACAGTAGACTATGCAATACTTTTAACATCTAGATTTAAAGAAGAACTGGCAAATGGTTTAGATAAATATGAAGCAATGAGAATATCTATACAAAAATGTGGAAGATCTATTGTAACAAGTGGATTTTCATTCTTTAGTTCAACAATAGGTGTTGGAATAATATCTAAATTAGAAATGATAAGTTCTTTATGTTCTCTTATGGCAAGAGGGGCAATAATAAGTATGTTTGTAATATTATTTATATTACCAGGATTATTATTGTTGAGTGAAAAATTGATAGAAAAAACATCAAAAGATTTTATACCTAAAAATTAAGAAACATTAACTAAGGAGGAGATAAAAATGAAAAAGAAAACAATAGATAAATCAATAGCATCAGTTTGTACATTAGCAATATTAACAGCATCAGCATCTCCTGTATTTGCGGAAAGTAGTTATATAAAGAAAGATGAAACAGTATATACAATATTAAAAAAAGATGGAACAGTAGAAAAGAATATAGTATCAGAATGGTTAAGTGGAGATGGGTCTTTAGATAAAATAAATGATGAAAGTATTCTTAAAGATATAAAAAATGTAAAAGGTGATGAAAAACCTACAATAGATGGTGATAAAGTAACTTGGGATACTACAAAAGAAGATTTATACTACCAAGGCAAAACAGATAAGCAATTACCAATAACAACAGATATAGAATATGAATTAAATGGAAGAAGTGTAACAGCAGATGAAATAAAAGGACAATCAGGAAACTTAAAAGTAACAATAAGATTAAAGAACAATGAATCTAGAAATGTAAGGATAAATGGAGAAAATAGAACAGTATACGTACCATTTGTAACAGCTACAGAAATTTTAATGCCTAGAAAAAACTTTAAAAATATAAAATCTAATACAGGAAAAGTAGTAGATGATGGTAAAACATCAGCAATAACAGCAATATCTTCACCAGGTCTTGAGTCTTCTTTAAATATGGGAGGAGATTTTAATAAACTATTTGATAAAATAGGTTCTACTATAACTATAGAAGCAGATGCCTATAATTTTGAAGCACCAGAAATTATGATAGCAGCTACTCCTGATATATCAGCATTAGATGATATTGATTCAAATACAAATATGAATGATATATCAAATATGATAGATAAATTAAAAAAATCAGGAAAAGAACTATTAAATGGAACAGAACAATTATATAAAGGTACTTCAACTTTAGCAAATAATTATGAAAAATTTGATGCAGGAACTCAAAAATTAAGTAGTGGTATAGGAACTCTAACTGATGGAGTAGGCCTTATGGGAAGAAATATACCTGTTCTTAGTGATGGTGCACAAAAATTAATGAATGGTATAGAACGGTTAAATGCAGGACAAGATAAATTTACAACAGGTGTTTCAATGTTTATAGAAAATACAGAAAATGTATATAGTGCATATTCTGATATTGATAATGGAATAAAAAATGCAGCAGCAGGAGCATCAAAATTGTCAGGAGCACTATCAGGAGCATCATCAGGTGGATCAATTTCTGAACTAAGTGGTTCAATATCTAAAAATAAAGAATTAGCTTCAGGAATAGTATCAGCAGCTCAAACTATAATAAATGATGAAAATGCAAGTGAAGAATCAAAAGCAGCCGCACAAAAAATAGTATCAGCAGCACAAACTTCAATAGCGATATCATCAAAACAAGAAGAAGCAGTAGGAAATGCAGCAAGTGCGGTTTCTTCAGCTAAAAGTGGTTTAGCAGAAGCATCAACAGCGGCAAAACAATTATCATCAGGATTAAATCAACTTAGCGAAGGTTCAAGTCAATATAAATCAAAATTTGGACAACTTATTGAAGCTGGTAATGTATTAAGAGAAAATTCTGGAAAACTTGAAGGATCAACAGATAAACTTTATGAAGGTAGTCAAAAGCTTTATAATGGAACAACTCAACTACAAAGTGGTGCAAATCAACTTGTAGCTGGAGGATCAGAACTTAAAAAGGGATCAGATTTATTATCATCAAATTCTAAGAAGATATTATCTGGAACAAAAGAACTACAAAGTGGATCTAAAAAACTTTATGATGGTGTAAAACAAGCAAATGATAAAGTTAATTCTGAAGTATCTTCAAAAACAGCCAAAATTAAAGATTTAGAAAAAA
The DNA here is from genome assembly GCF_029264495.1 of Peptacetobacter sp. Lineage (GTDB taxonomy): Bacteria > Bacillota > Clostridia > Peptostreptococcales > Peptostreptococcaceae > Peptacetobacter. Next base: position 47,615 of record NZ_JARIBH010000040.1, on the reverse strand, counting down.
TAATAGATACTAAAGATGTACTAGTTGATTTATCTAGAGAATATAATAATTATGCTGGAATCGGTGAAGATATGAATGGTGATGTCAAATTTATAATGAAAGTTAACACAGATGACGAAAGTAATAATGGAACAGAAGAAAAACAAATAAAAGAAGAAGCAACAGGAATAAAAGGATTATTACAAAAAATAATAAAAAGAGATAGATAATTCGTCTGAAAATCGATAAATTAAGTTTGAAAACATAATATTTTTAAAAAAATTCACATTATATTTACATTACATTGATAATAAATTCATATTGAATGTGTATTATAAAAGCATAGAAAGATTAGCTTTTTCTTAAGAACATAATATAATTACCCTATTTGATTCGGCGGCAGTTCTCCCTCACATCCTCAAATTTTCTGCCGTCGAATAAAAAAATCCCTTTTTATAAGGGATTTTTTTATTGTATAAATTCAAAAAAAATAATAATAATTAATAATTTTTAATTATCAATTTAGATATATGCAAAGATAAAAATAAATTTAGATTACAAAAAGAAAAATACTGGTTATTATAACCAGTATTTTTAATGTGTTTAAAAGATATATAATTTTATAATACCGCTGACGGGACTTGAACCCGTACGGTTTCCCGCATGATTTTGAGTCATGTGCGTCTGCCATTCCGCCACAGCGGCAAGTACAATAGTAATTATAACAATTAAACTTAAGATTATCAAGTAGTATAATCATATAAATAAAAAAATAAAAGATTTATTTTTTATTATATAGTACTAAAAAAATTCATTATGTTGTGATAATATAATATAAGTAACAAATATAATAAAATGAGAATTCAAAATTAAAATAAAAAATTAAAATAAAGAAAATTGGAGTGATAAAATTTGGATAAAAGACTTATTATAATAGATGGAAATTCAATAATAAATAGAGCATTTTATGCACTTCCTCAGACAATGGATAATAAAGAAGGATTACATACAAATGCAATATATGGTTTTACAACAATGCTTTTTAAAATGATAGAATTATATAAACCAACGCATATAAGTGTTGCATTTGATAGAAAAGCACCTACATTCAGACATAAAGAATATAGTGAATATAAGGCAGGAAGAAAGAAGATGCCTCAAGAATTGTTTGAACAAATGCAACCATTAAAAGAGTTATTAGATGCCTTCAAAATAGAAAGATTTGAGATAGATGGATATGAAGCAGATGATATAATAGGAACAATATCAAAAGAAGCTGAAAATAAAGGATTTGATGTATTTATAGTTACTGGAGATAAAGATGCTATACAATTAGCATCTCATAAAACGACAACACTTATAACTAAAAAAGGAGTTGCGGATGTAGAAGAGTATAATTATGATTCAGTAATAGAAAAGTATGAAATGACACCAACACAATTTATAGACTTAAAAGGACTTATGGGTGACAAATCAGATAATATTCCGGGAGTACCTGGAGTAGGTGAAAAAACAGGAATAAAATTATTAAAGCAGTTTGGAAATATAGAAAACTTAATTGAGAATACAGATGAGTTAAAAGGAAGTATAAAGAAAAAAATTGAAGAAAATAAAGATGAAGCTATACATAGTAAATGGCTTGCAACAATTGTTAGAGATGTTCCAATTGAGTTTGATTTAGATAAGATGATATTTGGAGATTTTAACATAGATGAAGTAGTTGAAAAATTCCAATTCTTAAAATTTAATAGTCTTATAAAAAGATTAATGGAAATTAGCGGAAAAGAAAACATAGATGAAAAAAGTGATATTAATATAGATTATAGTGTAGACTTAAAAACATTAATTAAGGCTATAAAAGAGAAAAAGAAATTTGCGTTTAAAACAGTAACAAAGACTGGAAATATACTTGAAAAAAACATAATAGCTATGTATATAACATTAAATGGAGATAATATATATTATATACCTGAATCTGAGATAGATAATTTTAAAGATATTTTAGAAGATGAAAAAATAAATAAATATGGATATAATATGAAAGAAGATTATATAGCATTTATGCCATATGGAATAAAATTAAATAATATGTCATTTGATATAGCTATAGCAGAATACTTAATAGATTCTACATCTACAAATACAAGTGAATGTGCTTCTATAGCTATGAAATATTTAATGAAGTCTATTAAAACAAAGGAAGAGCTATTAGGAAAAGGCGTTAAAGCAAAAAGATTTGAAGATTTAGATAGAGATAATCTTTCTAATTATATATCTTCAGTTCTTTATACAGTAATTAATGCTATTCCTAAAATGGAAGAGGAAATAAAAAATACAAAAATAGAAGAATTATTTAATGACGTTGAGATGCCATTAGTAGAAGTACTTGCAAATATGGAATATACAGGTATAAAAGTAGATGAAAATATGCTTTCAGAACTTGGGGTTGAATTTACTAAAATAATATCTTCTTTAGAGAAAGAGATATTTGAATATGCAGGAGAAGAGTTTAATATAAACTCACCTAAACAGTTAGGTGTTATATTATTTGAAAAATTAGATTTACCAGTAATTAAAAAAACTAAAACAGGATATTCTACTAATGCAGAAGTATTAGAAAAATTAAAGGACAAACATCCTATAATAGATAAAATAGGAGAGTATAGACAAATAGTTAAACTTAATTCAACATATGTAGAAGGTTTAACATCGCTTATAAATCCAATAGATAAAAGAATACATTCAACTTTTAATCAGACAATAACTACAACAGGAAGAATATCTTCAACAGAACCTAATTTACAAAATATACCAGTTAGAATGGAAATAGGTAGAAGGTTGAGAGCTGTATTTGTTTCTGATGAAGAAAAAAGGTTAGTAGATGCCGATTATTCGCAAGTAGAACTTAGAGTTTTAGCACATATGAGTGAAGATCCTCATATGATAGAAGCTTTTGAACATGGAGAAGATATACATAGAAAGACAGCATCACAAGTATTTAATGTAGATATAAAAGATGTTACACCTGAACTTAGAAGTGCTGCAAAAGCTGTAAACTTTGGAATAATTTATGGTAAAACTGATTATGGTCTATCAGAAGATTTAAATATACCAGTTCCAAAAGCTAAAGAATATATAGAAAGTTATTTTGGAAAATATGAAAAAATAAAAGAATTTATGGATAATGTCATAGAGACAGCTGAAAAAGAAGGTTATTCTAAAACTATGTTCAATAGAAGACGATATATACCTGAAATAAAATCTAAAAACTTCATGGAAAGAAATAGAGGGAAAAGAGCTGCTATGAATGCACCAATTCAAGGAAGTGCAGCGGATATTATAAAAATAGCAATGGTAAATGTATTTAGAAGATTAGAAAAAGAAAATCTTAATGCTAAATTAATACTTCAAGTACACGATGAGCTTATTGTTGAAGCACCTATAGATGAACTTAAAATAGTAGAAAAAATAGTTAGAGAAGAAATGGAAAATGCAGTTGAAATGAAAGTAAAACTAACTGTAGATTTAAACACAGGTGTATCTTGGTATGAAACAAAGTAGGTGATATAATGTTAAAAGTAGGAGTAACAGGAAATATAGGATGTGGAAAAAGTAGTTTTTCTAACATACTAAAAAAATATAATATTCCAATAATAGATGCAGATATAAAAGGAAGAGAAATATATAATGATAAATCTTTATTGGAAAAAGTAAAAAATGAATTTGGAAGCTCCGTAATAAATAAAGATGGAACTTTAAATAGGAAAAATCTTGGACAAATTGTTTTTTCAGACAATGAAAAATTAAAAATTTTAAATGGATTAACTCATCCAGCTATAGAAAATCTGATAAAAAAAGATATTAAAGACTATGAACAAAAAGGTGAAAGAATAGTGGTACTAGATGCAGCGCTTTTAATAGAAGGGATGTATCATAAAATATTAGATAAAGTAATAGTTATAACATGTTGTGAAGATATTCAGATAAAAAGAATAATATCTAGAGATAACTGTACAGAAAAAGAAGCTATAAAAAGAATAAAATCACAGATGAGTCAATCTGAAAAAATAAAATATGCGGATTTTGTTATAGATAATTCTAAAACAATAGATTATTTAGAAAAAGAAGCAAAAAGAATTTTAAATGTTTTGGAGATAGAAATTGAAAATAAAAAATAGTAAAAAAATATTTTTGATTTTGATTTTATTCTCATTAATATTTATAGGATTAAATTTAAATTCAATAGAAGAATTTTTTTATCCGAGAAGATATAGCAATTATGTCCAAAAATATTCTAAAAAATACAATATAGAACCTAATTTGGTGTATAGTGTTATAAAAGCAGAAAGTAAATTTATTCCTGATGCTCAATCTCACAAAGGAGCTAAAGGTCTTATGCAAATAAGTGATTCAACTGCACAATGGGCAGAAAAAGAAATAAAAATAGATAGTAAAAAAATATTTGAGCCAGAAACTAATATAAAAACAGGATGTTGGTATTTATCTAGATTATATAAAGAATTTGGCAAAAAAGATTTAGTAATAGCTGCATATAATGGTGGTTCGGGTAATGTTAGAAAGTGGCTAGAAGATAAAAAGTATAGTAAAGATGGAATAAACTTACATGATATTCCGTTTGAAGAAACATTAAAATATGTAGATAAAGTTAATAAAAACTATTCTATGTATAATAGAATATACTGCGGGAAGGAAGATAAATAGATGAAAAAAATTAAAGTTTTAAGTATTATTTTAGCGATATCTCTTGCAGTAGGGGGATGTACAAATTTAAAAAGTGATGAAAAAGAAAGTAATGCAATAAAAAATAATTCTGAAAAAACATATTCGGATAAAATACAGTTGGCTATACAAAAACCAAATACTATAAATCCAATAACAAATACTGATGAAAGCGTATTAAATGTACTAAACTTAGTATATGACGGGCTTTTTGAATTAAATAAAAATTATAATGCAGTACCTAAATTGGTAAAAAATAGTAAGATATCACCAGATTCAAAGCAAATAGATATTGTATTAAAAAATGCAAAGTGGCATGATGGAACACCTATTACATCAGAAGATGTTGCATTTACAGTTTCATCGATAAAAGCTAATAAAAATAGTCCATACAACTATATGGTTCAAAATATAGCAAATGTAGTTGTGACTGGAGATAAGGAACTTACTATAAATTTCAATACAAACAATCCGTTTATAAAAGAAAATTTAACATTCCCTATAATAAGTAAAAAACAATTAGAAGGAAAAGATATAAATAATATAGATGCAAATAAAATTGGAAATGGAATATATAAGATAGGAAACTACTCAGAAAGAGAAGGAATATCTTTAAAAATTAATAAAGAATATTACGGAGAAATTCCAAAATCTGCAATGGATATAAATGTAAATATAGTTCCTAATGAAGAAGCTGTTGTATCTACAGTAGAAGCTCTTGAAAGTGATATGGTAAAAGCAGATTCAAATAATTTAAGTCGGTTTCAAAATAAGCGGTTTAAAATAATGAAATATGAAGGAAGAGATTATGATGCTGTATTAATTAATCAATCAAATCCTCTTTTATCAAATGTTAATTTTAGAAGAGCAATACTTTCAGCAATTGATAGAAATGCAATTATAGAAAATGGATATATGGGAAATATAAAACCAGTTTATATACCTATAAATTCAAATTCAAAATACTATGAAAAATCATTGAAAGTTGAAAAATATAATCCAGAGAATGTAAATAAATATATAAAAAAAATAAAAATAAATAAAAAAGATAAAGTAAAAGAAACACAAGTAAATGCAACAAATAAGCCAAATAATAAGGTTAATTCTGGAAAAAATACTTCAAAAGATACATCAACTCAAAATAAAAAACCTGAAAGCAATGGTTCTGAAAATAAACCTAGTAATGGGGAAACACAAGCTCCAAATCAAGATGTAAAACCTGAAAACAAACCAAGTAGTGGTGGAAATGATACTTCATCAAGTTCAGGTTCATCAGATCAAACAAGAAATATACAAAGAAATAGTGTTTATTATTTGGATGAAGACAGACAAGAGGTATATGAAAATACAGAAGATAAAAAAGAAGAACTTACTCCTGAAACAAACAATAATATAATTAGAAGAACCAAAAAACAGGAAGAAAAAGAACAAAATATAGAAGAAAATATACAAAAAGATAACATTAATAACGTAAACAATGGAAAAGATGCCAATAATAATATTGAGGATAAGAAGAATAATAAAGTAGTAAAAGAAAAAAATCCTTACTATACAGAAAAAGAAATAAAATCAATGATATCTTCAATAACATTAAAAATAATAGTAAATAGAGAAAATAGTGAAAGAGTAAAAACTGCCAATATGATAATGGAAAATTTAAAAGCAGCAAATATAAAATCAGAGGTAGTTTTATTAGATTCTTTAGGAATGCAAAAATCCCTACAGAACAAGTCATATGATTTAGCTGTAACAGGATGGCAAATATCTAGTGTACCAAATATAACAGAAATAATGAAAAATATTGTGCCAAATAATGCAGAACTTAATAAAAAATTAGATGAATTAAAGAATGCAACAAATGAAGAAGAAGTTAAAAAGATTTATGCAGATATTGAAAAATACTGTATAGATGAAGCTTTATTTATAAGTATAGGGATTAAAGATAATTATATGATAATAAACAAAAGATTGGAAACAAATAATTATCTAAATGACTATGACCAATATAGAGGAATAGAAATGTTTAGACAAGCTAAATAATATAAAAATATAAAGTTTGTTAAATAAATGTAGAAAAAATTGTTAAAATGATTTATTCTATAGTTAACTAGATTAAAATTAAAAAATAATAACTAGATTGAAATTTAAAAATAAAGTTACAAAAATATATTATTAGGAAGTGATTTGATGAAGAAGGCAATAGCTACATTAGGTATAAGTGCAGCAACATTAATAGTATCTTCTACAGATACAAGTGCTCAAGAAACAGCTAAAGTTATAGCAGAAGCACTTAATATGAGAACTGGACCAGGAATAAATTATAGTAAACGGGGAACAATTCAAAAAGATTCTACTGTAACAATACTTGAAAAATCAAAAGGATGGGTAAAAATAAAGACATCTTCAGGAAAAATTGCTTGGGTAAGTGGGCAATATTTAAAAGCTTCAAGTAATATAGAAGAATCAGATTCATCTTATTCTAATACAGAATCAGGCTATATGGCATATGTTTCTGTTAGTTCAAGTTTAAATGTTAGAAGTTCAGCTTCTACATCAAGTTCTGTAATAACATCATTAAAAAATAACACAAGAGTACAAGTTATAGAAAAAAGTAATAATGGATGGACAAAAATAAAAACTGATAATGGTCAAATAGGATGGGTAAGTAGTAAATACATAGTTTCATCTCCAAGTTCTGGGAATACAAGTTCTCAGGAAGAATCAGAAATTATTTCAGGAAATTTAAAAATTAATGTATCTAGTGGTCTTAATGTTAGAAAAGGACCGGGAACAAATTATAGTGTAATAGGCTCTTTATCAGGTGGAAGTATTGTAAAAGCAAAAGAAAAATCAAATGGATGGTATAAAATAGAAACTGCAAATGGAGTAGAAGGATGGATAAGTGGAAAATATGTATCATCTACAAATGAATCTGGAAATAGCCAGGATACATCACAAAATAATTCTTCAAGTACTGTTTCAGGAAGGGTAAAAGTAACTATTTCAAAAGGATTAAATATAAGAACTGGACCTGGTACGAATAATTCAATTTTGGGTTCTTTATCTGGCGGAAGTGTTGTAGAAGTAAAAGAAAAATCAAATGGATGGTATAAAATAGAAACTGCAAATGGAGTAAAAGGATGGATAAGTGGAGATTATGTAACTTCTACAAATGAGCCACTAACTGGTTCAACATCATCTAACTCTAACAATCAAGGAAATAATACTGATACCTCATATGGAAATGGTGAAACATCAGCTACAGGAGATAAAATAGTTGATTATGCATATACTCTATTAGGAGTTCCATATAAATGGGGTGGAAATGGACCATCTAGTTTTGACTGTTCAGGATATACTCAATGGGTATACAGAAATGCTGCTGGAATAAGCATACCAAGAGTATCTAGAGATCAAGCTCAATCAGGAAGTCCTGTTTCTAGAGGAGATTATAAAAAAGGAGATTTATTATACTTCGACACAAGTGGAAATGGTTCTGTAAGTCATGTTGGAATTTACATAGGTGGAGATAAATTTATACATTGTAGTGGAACACAATCAAAACCAGGATGTGTAAAAGTTAGTTCTTTAAGTGGATTTTATGCAAATGCACTTTTAGGTGCAAGAAGATTTGTTTAATATAGAAAAATAATTAGGAGACTTAAATAGTCTCCTTTTTATTTATAGAAAATTTCATTATTTTAGACAAGTATAAATAATTTCAATGAATAATAAATTTCATTTAAAATAAAAAATGACGATAAAACATGAAAAATATTGAAAAAAATTCTAAATTAAATTATAATAATATAGTTGTAAAATAGCGTTGTATGGATAATTATCAATATTTTGGATGTATTTATTTGAATATCTGTTTTTAAAAGAAGATATGTATATAAACAAATGTATACAAGATACAATTGTTGAAAAATAGACAAATATGATGAATATTTATAAAAAATATATACAAATTATGTGTAGTTTGTATTGAATATAAATAAAAATATAGTTAATATCTAATGGATAAAAGATATTTTAGAAGCTATAATATAAAATAGAGGATAATTTTTTAACAATGCTTAAGTATTTTTATTATATATAGTATACTAATATATGATAGAAAAATTGTTTATTATAGATAGGGGGTAAAACAATGAAACTCTTAACTTTTAAGGGAGGTACACATCCTCCACATGGAAAAGAGTACTCTAACAAGAAGCCAATTGAAAGAGCTGAAGCTCCAAAAGTGGTTTACATTCCTATTCAGCAGCATATAGGTGCTCCGGCAAAACCTATAGTTGAAGTAGGTGATGAAGTTAAACTTGGTCAAAAAATAGCTGAAGCTGGTGGGTTTGTATCTGCTAATATACACTCTTCAGTATCAGGGAAAGTTATAGCTATTGAACCACATGAAATACCTAATGGTAAAGGAATGTGTATAGTTATAGAAAATGATTTTAAAGAGGAACTTCATGAAAGCGTTAAACCTCATGGTGAGTTAGAAAATCTTTCAAAAGAAGAAATCGTAGAAATAATAAAAGAAGCTGGTATAGTTGGTATGGGTGGTGCAACATTCCCAACTCACGTTAAGGTATGTCCTCCTCCAGGTTCAACTGCTGAGTTTGTAATACTTAATGGTGCAGAATGTGAACCTTATTTAACAGCTGACCACAGATTAATGTTAGAGCAACCAGAAAAAGTTGTTTTAGGTTGTAGAGCATTAATGAAAGTTTTAGAAGTAAACAAAGGGTTTATAGGAATTGAAGAAAATAAACCAGATGCAATAGCTGCAATGCAAGAAGCTGCAAAAGCTTTCGAAAATATTGAAGTTGTTACATTAAAAGTAAAATATCCACAAGGAGCTGAAAAACAGTTAATATATGCATGTACTGGAAGAGAAGTTCCATCAGGTGGACTACCAATAGCTGCAGGAGCTGTTGTTGACAACGTTGGTACAGCGGCTGCTATAGCAGATGCTATAACAACTGGTATGCCATTAGTTGAAAGAATAACTACTGTAACAGGTCCTTGTATAAAAGAACCTAAAAACCTTATAACAAAAATAGGTACTAGAGTTAATGAAATAATAGATCAGTGTGGTGGATATAAAGAAGGTACAAACCTAGGTAAAGTAATAATGGGTGGACCTATGATGGGATTCACACAGTGGCATACAGAAATTTCAACTAATAAAGGTTCTTCAGGTATACTTCTTTTAACTGAAGAAGAATCTAGAACTCCAGAAATGCAAAACTGTATAAGATGTGGTAGATGTACAGATGTATGTCCAGCATTTTTACAGCCATTATTAATAAGTGCATACTCAATGCAAAATGATTTCGATAGAGCTGAAGAACAAAATGCTATGGACTGTATAGAATGTGGTTCATGTTCATTTATCTGTCCAGCTAGAAGACCTCTTGTTCAAACTATAAGAACAGCTAAGAGAGAAATCGGTGCTAAGAGAAGAAAACAACAGGCAGCACAGAAAAAATAATAAGGTCAGGAGGAAAAACAATGGAAAATAAATTGATAGTATCATCTTCTCCACATGTAAGAAGTAATGAAGATACATCATATATAATGAAACAAGTTGTAATAGCGCTTGTTCCAGCAGCACTTGCAGGTCTATTCTACTTCAGACTTAATGCTTTAAGTGCAATGTTCTTCTGTATACTTGGTACAGTAGGATCAGAACACATATTCTGTAAAATAATGAAAAAGAAAAGTACAATAGGTGATTTTTCAGCTGTTGTAACAGGTTTATTATTAGCGTTCAATGTTCCAGCTTCACTTCCTTGGTGGATGTGTTTATTAGGTGGAATATTCGCTATGATAGTTGTTAAAATGGTATTCGGTGGTATAGGTTGTAACTTTGTCAACCCAGCATTAGCAGCTAGAGCTTTCTTATTAGCATCTTTCCCAGTTGCAATGACAGCTTGGACAAAAACAGGTGTTAATTGGGTTTCTGCATCTAATCTTGATGCTGTATCAACTGCAACACCACTTAGTTTCTTAAAAGCAGGACCATCAGGTTTAGCAGATTTAGCAGCTAATAATATATCATTAACAGATATGTTTATTGGTAAAACAGGTGGTTGTATAGGTGAAACATGTGCAATATTACTTATATTAGGTGGAGTATACCTTATATATAAAGGAATAATAAGTTATGTAATGCCAGTTTGTTATATAGTAACAGTATTTGTTTTAACTTTCCTTTTAGGTGGATTTAACTTACAGTTTGCTATGTATCAATTAATGGCAGGTGGTCTAATGCTTGGAGGATTCTTCATGTTAACAGACTACGCTACATCTCCAATGACTAAAAAAGGACAAGTTATTTATGCAGTACTTGCAGGTATAATAACATCAGTTATAAGATTATATGGTGGATATCCAGAAGGTGTATCATATTCAATACTTCTTGTTAACTGTTTAGCTCCTTTAATAGATAAATTTGTTAAAAATAGAGTATTTGGGAAGGAGGCTAAATAATGAATAGTGCAGTAAAAGTTGGTGGAACATTATTAGTTATAAGTGCTGTAGCATCATTTTTATTAGCAGGAACTAATGCTATAACAGCGCCTGTAATTGAAGAAAGAAATATTCAGGCTAACAATGAACTTAGACAGTCTGTGCTTCCAGATGCTACTGATTTTAAACAGATAGACGCCTCTGAATTCGATGGAAAAGGGGATGGACTTGTTGTAGAAGCTTATGAAGCTTTAAATGGTTCAGAAAATGTTGGATACACTTTTAAAGCCACTCCAAGTGGATATGGTGGACCAATAGAAGTAATAATAGGTATATCAAACGACGGAACAATAAAAGGTGTTGATATAGGAACAATGTCAGAAACAGCTGGTCTAGGTGCTAAATCTAAAGATGAAGCATTCAATGGACAGTATGACGGTAAAAAAATAGATAAACCTCTTGAAGTAGCTAAAGGAAGTGCATCAGGAGATAATCAGATACTTGCAATATCAGGTGCTACAATATCATCTACAGCAGTTACAAATGGTGTAAATGCAGCAATAGATGTATTTAATGCACTAAATAAATAAGGAGGGTTTTATATGAATTTCGGTAAAGTCTTTAAAAATGGACTAATAGATGAAAACCCAACATTTGTACAGGTAATAGGTATGTGTCCTACTCTAGCCGTTACTACTTCAGCAATAAATGGTATGGGTATGGGTCTATCTACAGCGGTAGTTCTTACATGTTCAAATATAGCGATATCACTTTTAAGAAAGGTAATTCCAGATAAAGTTAGAATACCATCTTTTATAGTCGTTATAGCTACATTCGTTACAATTGTTGGTATGTTATTAAAAGCGTATATACCAGTATTAGACCAAGCACTAGGTCTATATATACCACTTATAGTTGTTAACTGTATAATACTTGCTCGTGCAGAAAGTTTTGCAAGTCAAAATGGACCAGTGGCATCTGCTGCAGATGGTCTTGGAAATGGTATAGGATTTACATTAGCTCTAACAGTAATAGGAGCAGTAAGAGAATTACTTGGAAATGGAAGCTTATTTGGGTTTAGTTTATTTGGAGCACACTTTACTCCAATATTAATATTCATACTTCCTCCAGGAGCATTCTTAACTTTAGGATTCTTATTCGCAGGATTCAATAAAATAAAAAATAAAAAGGCATAATGGAGGTGTAAGTGAATGAATTTAGTACTATTATTTTTAAGTATAGTTCTTGTAAATAACGTTATAACATCTCAGTTCCTTGGTATATGTCCTTTCCTTGGGGTTTCAAAGAAAGTTGACACTGCTGTAGGTATGGGAGTTGCGGTAACATTCGTTTTAACACTTGCATCAGTTATAACATATTTTATTCAGATATTATTAGTAAAAACTGGAACTGAATATCTTCAAACTATAGCGTTTATACTTGTTATAGCATCTATAGTTCAGTTCGTTGAAATGGTAATCAAAAAAATGAGTCCATCTTTATATCAGGCTCTAGGAGTATTCCTACCTCTTATAACTACTAACTGTGCGGTTTTAGGTATAGCAATAGTTAATATAGATAAAGGATACAACTTAATAGAAACTATAATAAATGGTTTTGGAGCAGGTATAGGATTTACTCTTGCAATAGTAATATTTGCAGGTATAAGAGAAAGATTAGAATTGTCAGATATTCCGGAAGCTTTCAAAGGTTTCCCTATAACATTAATATCAGCAGGTTTAATGTCAATCGCTTTCTTAGGATTCACAGGACTTATTAAGTTATAAAACGGGGAGGCGAAGAATAGTGGAAATATTAAAAGCGGTAGTATTATTAGGTGCATTAGGATTAATATTCGGATTAATTCTTGATTTTGCATCAAAAAAATTCGCTGTTGAAGTTGACCCAAGAGAAGAAGAAATACTTGGTGCACTTCCAGGAGCAAACTGTGGTGGATGTGGATACCCAGGTTGTGGTGGATGTGCAGCAGCGATAGTAAAAGGAGAAGCTCCAATAAACGCATGTCCAGTAGGTGGAGCTGCAGTTGCTGAAAAAATAGGTTCAATAATGGGTGTAGAAGCTGAATCAGGCGGAAGAAAAGTAGCTCATGTAATATGTAAAGGAACTTGTGATAAAGCAAAAGAAAAATTTGAATATGATGGTGTTAAAGAATGTAGAGCAGCATCAGTTTTAAATGGTGGACAAAAATCATGTGCACAAGGTTGTTTAGGATTTGGTACATGTGTATCAGTTTGTGCTTTTGATGCTATACATATAATAGATGGTGTAGCAGTAGTCGATGAAGAAAAATGTGTAAACTGTGGTAAATGTAGAGAAGTTTGTCCAAAAGGATTAATAGTTGAAAAACCAGCTTCTCAGGAAATAATAGTTAACTGTAACAATAACCAAAAAGGTAAAGTAGTTAAAGATAATTGCTCTGCTGGATGTATTGGTTGTGGTTTATGTGAAAGAAACTGTAAATTTGATGCAGTACATGTTGAAAACAATATAGCTAAAATAGATCCTGAAAAATGTGTTGGATGTATGGTATGTGTTGAAAAATGTCCAACAAAAGTAATAGCAGGAGATTTAGCAAAAAGACAAAAAGTAACAATAGATAAAGATCTATGTGTAGGATGTACAATATGTGCAAAACAATGTAAATTTGATGCTATATCAGGAGAACTTAAAGTAGCTCATGAAATAGATCAGGATAAATGTGTTGGATGTCACTTATGTATGCAAAAATGTCCTAAAAAAGCAATAAAATTAGTGTAATTAAATAAAATTGATTATTTTTGTAAATAATAGAGATGTAGAATATTCTACATCTCTTTTTTTCTTTGAAAATTAAATATAATTTTTTATTTTTCTTTGCCATTTTACATTATATAAATTAAATTTACTGAAAAATTAAAACCAAAAATAAATACATATAATATTCAAAAAAAATATTTAAATATTCGCAGTATAACTAAAAAGCATGACATATATATTGAAATTTTTATAATATAATGATAGACTAAATAAGTACGTAAACAGTGCGATTAAAGAGGTGAGATAGTGAAGATTATATTAGCATCAGGGTCGCCTAGAAGAAAAGAAATTCTAGAGAATATGAACCTAAAATTTGATATAATAAAAAGTAGTATTGAAGAAACAATTATTGAAAATGAAAATCCAAAAGATTTGGTAAAGAGACTTTCTTATGAAAAAGCTTTTGATGTAGCCAAGAAAAATAAAGGTAGTATAGTGATAGGATCGGATACAATAGTTGTATTAGAAAATCAAATACTAGGAAAACCTAATGATAAAAAAGAAGCTTTTGAAATGTTAAAAAATATGTCTGGAAAAGAACATAGTGTAATAACAGGTATAAGTATGATTTATTTAGATGAAAATAAAGAGATAAAAGACTTTTGTGTAAGTAAGGTCAAATTCAAAGAGTTATCTGATAAAGATATAAATGCTTATATAGAAACTGGAGAATACAAAGATAAAGCAGGAGCTTATGGAATACAAGGAATAGGGTCTATACTTGTAGAATATATAAAAGGTGATTATTTCAATATAGTTGGATTTCCAATATCTTATGCATCTGAAATATTTAAAAATGAATTTGGTATAAATTTATTTGAAATTAATAAAAATAGATTTATTTAATTAAAAAATTGAAAGATAATAAAAAACAAAATATAAAATATAGTGTTAAAGATGAATTCCCAAGAGAAAAAATGCTAAAAGATGGTGTAGAAAGTCTTTCTAATGCAGAGTTGATTGCTGTACTTTTAAGGACAGGAAGTAAAAATAAGTCTGTTTTAGAATTATCCTATGAATTATTAAGAAAAGATTATGAAGGAATTAGATTTTTAAAAAGTGCATCAATAGAGGAACTATGTGAAATAGAAGGAATTGGATTATCTAAAGCAACTCTTATAAAAGCTGCCCTAGAACTAGGTATAAGAGTATCTGAATCTGAAGTTATTAGGTATCAAGTAAAAAATCCATGGGATATATACATATATTATATGGAATCAATGAGATACTTAAAAGAAGAAGTATTTAAGACTGTTCTTTTAAATACTAAAAATGAAATAATAACAGATATAAATATATCTTGTGGGACTTTAAATTCTTCACTGGTACATCCTAGAGAAGTTTTTAAACAAGCTATAAAAAAAAGTGCCAATAAAATTATTCTTATACACAATCATCCATCAGGTAGTGTAGAACCTTCTTTAGAAGATATAAATATTACAAATAGATTGGTAGAATGTGGTAAAATAATAGGTATAGAAGTAATAGATCATATAATAATTGGCGATGGAATTTATTTTAGTTTTAAAGAAAAAGGAAAAATGTAATTAAGTATTTTAGTTAATTTAGTTATACTTTTAAGATTGGAAGGAGAAGTAAAATGGCAAAGAAAGAAAAAAAAGGATTATTTGGTGGATTCCAAAAAATGACAAAAGATATGGGGATAGATTTAGGGACTGCTAATACTCTTGTTTATATAAAAGGACAGGGAATAGTATTAAGAGAACCTTCAGTTGTTGCTATAAGAGATGATAGTAGAGAAGTTTTAGCAGTAGGTGAAGAAGCTAAAAGAATGATAGGTAGAACACCTGGAAATATAGTAGCTATAAGACCTATGAAAGATGGTGTTATAGCGGATTTTGATGTGACTCAGTCTATGATTAGCTATTTCATACAAAAAGCAGCGGATAATAAAGGTGTTGTAAGTCCAAGAATTGCAATATGTGTACCTTTTGGAGTTACAGAAGTTGAAAAAAGAGCGATAGAAGATGCTGCTAGACAAGCAGGAACAAAAGACGCTTTCTTAATAGAAGAACCAATGGCAGCTGCAATAGGTGCAGGTCTTAAGGTTGAAGAACCAGAAGGAAATATGGTTGTAGATATCGGTGGTGGTACTTCAGAAATAGCTGTAATATCATTAGGAGGTATAGTAGCAGCAAAATCTATAAGAATAGGTGGAGATGAATTTGACGATGCTATAGTAGCATATGTTAAAAAAGAATATAACCTTATGATTGGTGAAAGAACAGCTGAAAATATAAAAATAAATATAGGATCAACTTATAAAGATGATCAAGAAAAAGAAATGGAAATAAGAGGTAGAGACCTTATATCAGGATTACCAAAAACAATAATGATATCATCTACAGAAGTAAGAGAAGCTTTAAAAGAACCTGTAAATGCTATAATAGATGGAATAAAATCAACACTTGAAAAAACTCCACCAGAATTAGCATCAGATATAATGGAAAATGGAATTATGCTTACTGGAGGAGGAGCATTACTTAGAGGATTTGATAAACTTATAGCATCAGAAACAGGAATGAAAGTTGAGATAGCAGATTCACCTCTAGACTGTGTTGCTTTAGGAACAGGTAAATCAGTTGAAGATGAGGAAATATTTGAAAAAGTTTTAATGATGAATGCTAGAAAATAAAGTTGGTGATTTAATTGAAATTTGATAAATTTAAGAAAAAGAAAGTTAATTTAAAAGTGGTAGCAACTATTGTAGTTGCTATCACTTTAATTGGAATTGTAGGCATATCTACAATAAAAAATTCTGGAATGTCTCCATTTTCTATAGGTGTTGTTTCAGATGGAGTCGCAAAAACGTCATCTCCTATAGATTCAGCTTCTAAATTTATAAAACAAGGGATATCTGATTTTACAAATTTTAGAAAAAATGGAAATAAAATGAGAGAATTAGAAAAAGAAAATGAAAAACTAAAAGCAAAGATTATAGAATTAAATTCTAAATCTGCAAAAGTAGATTCTCTTGAAGAACTTAAAAAGGGATTAAACTATGTTAGTACAGATAGAATGAAAAGCATAGTATCAGGAACAATAATAGAAAAAAATGATGGAAATTGGTATGAGTCTTTTGTTGTAAATGTAGGTAAAAACGATGGTGTTGAAAAAAATAGTATAGTTATAAATGGAAAAGGACTAGTAGGTATAGTATACGAAGTATCTAAAAATAGTAGCAAAGCCATATCTTTACTAGATAGCAAGTCAGCAGTAAGTTTTAAAATAGTAAATAATACAGCAGCAAAAGGTGTTATAAGTAATACATCATCAGCAGTAGATAAAAAAGTATATGAAAGTAATAGAACTTTAAATGGTTATATGTTTGATTCTGGATATGAAGTTGTTCAAGGTGATACAATAGTTACATCAGGAATGGGATTATATCCTGAAGATATTCCTATTGGAGAAATAGAAAAAGTTATAGATGATAAGAACAAATCTCTTAAATCAGTAGTCATAAAACCATATGTTAATTTTAAAGATATTGATGATGTAATGATTATAAAACCAAGAAAAATAAGTTAAGGAGATTATGTTATGAAGAGATTAGTGCTTTTTATTACTGGAGTTCTTCTTATAATTATTCAAAATAGTATCATAAATTATATTGATATATTTGGAGTAACTTTTAGTATACTTTTGCCAGTACTAGTTATGTCATCTCTTTATATAGATGAAATAGAAGCAAGTGTAATAGGATTGCTTTTAGGGTTTATAATTGATATCACAGTAGGTGGTATAGTTGGAATAAATGCACTTATACTATCTGTTATATCATATACAATATCTCACTATAAAAAGAATTTTTATATAAATAGTACTAGTATGATAATGGCTTTAATAGCTATATCCACAGTTTTTCAATCATTAGTAATGATTATAGCATCTCTTATAGCTTATAAAACTGATGGATTTTTAATAATGATTTTAAAAGGATTTATAATACTTCCAATATTAAACACTATTATAGGGTATTTAATATATAAATTATTTGGTGGAATTATTATGAAACTAAGTAAAGAATAGTTGGTGATTTTATGGAAGAAAAGAAAAATATACCAAGGCTCGACACTATAAAAAAAATAGTGCTTGTTGTTTTTGCTGTAATATTAGCTAAAATATTATATCTTACAACTGTAAAAAATCAGCATTATACAGAACTTGCAGAAAATAAAACATATAAAAATCTTACAATAGAAGCACCAAGAGGTGAAATAAGAGATAGATATGGAAGACTTCTAGCAGGAAATAAGAATCAGTTTGCAGTTAAAATATCAGGAGATAGTCT
Organism: Peptacetobacter sp.; assembly: GCF_029264495.1. Taxonomy (GTDB): domain Bacteria; phylum Bacillota; class Clostridia; order Peptostreptococcales; family Peptostreptococcaceae; genus Peptacetobacter. The sequence goes on along the minus strand of NZ_JARIBH010000040.1, from coordinate 29,287 downwards.
AAACAAAAGGGACAAAGATGAAAAGTCTAAATTCACTTCAAATGATATAGCTTTAAATATAATAAATCTTCTTGAAAAAAATAAAGAAGAATATATAGATGAATTTCCAATATATATGGAAAATGGAAATTATTTTTATACATTTGATAAATCAATAAACGACTATAAAAAAGATAATAATATTCCACTTAAATATAATGCAAAAAAGACATTTTATGAAATTGTAGATAGATTGATATCTGAAGGGACACTTAAAAGAGAAGATAGAGATTTAGATCCAGTTGAACTACAATCAAAATTAAACGAAAAGGGATATTATCCACCTATATTAGTAAGTAAATGGCTATTTACAGATCAAAGAGATAAATATGATTGGCTAGAATCATATAAAATAGATAAAACAGCCACAGCAAGAGAAGCATTTGTAGAATTAAGAAATAGTAAAAAAATGAATATAGATAAAGATATGAATAACCAAGATGCTAGAAAGATAATGTTAGTAAAAGATTTGGTTAAATCACAAGGTTATTCACAGTATAATCCTGTTACAATTGCAAAAAATGTAAAGGAAAATACAATCGCACAAATAGAGGAAAATTCTATAAATTTACCTGGAGTAAGTGTAGATTCTCAACCAGTTAGATATTATCCAAATAAAGAATTGGCATCTCACGTCATAGGATATTTAGGTAAAATACCTTCTGTAAAAATAGATGATTACTTAAAAGAAGGATATAGTAAAGAAGATATGGTAGGGCTATCTGGTATAGAAAAATACTATGAAAAACGCTTAAAAGGAAAAGATGGATATAAGCAAGTACAGGTAGATGCTTTTGGACGTATAAGTGGAGAACTAGATTCAAAAGAACCAGTTTCTGGAGATACAGTTTATTTAAGTTTTGATATGGAGTTACAGAAAGTAGCACAGGATGCTCTGACACAAGTTATTAAAAAAGCACAATCAGGTGCAACACTTAATAGTAAATTGGGTGATGCAAGTGCTGGGGCAGTACCTAAAGCAAAATCAGGAGCTATTATAGCTATAGATGTAAAAACTGGAGATACATTGGCTATGGCGAGTTATCCTGACTTCGATCCGAACAAATTTGCAAATGGAATTAGCACAGAAGATTATAAAGCATTACAACCTGAAAATCAAAATGATACTCTTGCTCCAAATGCTTTAATAAATTTAGCTACTCATGGTGCATTCCAGCCAGGATCTGCATTTAAGATGGTTACAGGAATGGCAGCTTTAGAAAGTGGACTAAAACCTAGTTATACAATAAATGACCCAGGTGTGATTAGATTTGGAACTAAAACTTTTGGGGATTACGTATGGAACCACGGTCACGGAAATCACGGACAGACAAATTTATACAAAGCAATACAAGAATCATGTAATATATATTTCTTTGTATTAGGAAGTGGAAGAAACTGGATGCTTAATAAAGATTTAAATATTGATATGGGTGCTGAAAAAATATTAAAATATGCTAAGTTATTTGGTTTTGATAAAAAAGTGGGTCTTGATGACGAAATCGGAGAAAGTGCTGGAAGAGTTCCTAATACTGGAGATAAATTAAAATCAGTTCAAAATATGTTAAGAGCTGATATAGATAAAAGAATGGCTAATGATTTTTCTGATATAAATAGAGCTAAAAACAAAGATGAATATGAAAAAAGAATCGACAAAATAGTCAGTTGGTCAGGTGAAGAAAAAACACCTGGAAGAGTTGAGACTATGGATAGATTAAGAAAATTAAAAGTAAAAGAAGATAAAGTTGAAGAAATAGCAGATTTAGTAGTATATAGCTATTTCAATTCAGCTAAGTGGGGAACTGGTGATACCTTCAACCTTAGTATAGGTCAGGGTGAAAATGCATATACACCAGCACAGGTAGCTAGATATGTTGCAGCAATAGCTAATGGAGGATATTTAGTAGATATATCAGTAGTTGATAAAATAGTTTCTAGTGATTATAGTTCAGTAACAATTGATAAAAATAAAGAAAAAGAAAAAATAGCGTTTAAAAATCCAGAATCACTTAAAGAATTAACTAAAGGTATGAAGCTTGTTGCTACAAAAGGGACTGGTTCAAAAGTAATGTCTAAGTTCCCAATACCAGTTGCAGCAAAAACTGGATCAGCAGAAATGACAGGTAAAATACCAACAGCTAATGAGTATCAATACTTAAAATCTCATGCATCTTCTTATGGCGTTGATATTAAACAAGCTGAAAAACTTGCAAATAAAATGAAAGCGAAAAAAGAAAAAGAATTATCTAAAGAAAAAAGAAAAGAATTAGAGAATAAATTAAAAGATAAGTCTATAAAAAAAGAAGAAAAAGAAGAAATTGAAAAACAACTATCTAAAAAAATAGAAGTTAAACTTGAAGATACTGATAAAATAAATTCTCAATACTTAAGAAAAGCAATAAAAGAACTTAAACCGACTTTAACAGACGAACAAATCGATAGATTTAAAGATGATTATGGAACATTCACATGGAGTGTTGCCTTTGCTCCTGCAGACGATCCAGAAATTGCAGTAGTATGTATGATACCACAAGGTGATAGTAGTGTTTATTCTATGTTCCCAGTTAGAGAAGTTTTAGGTCAGTACTTTGGTCTTTTAAATAATAATGGACAATTAACAAAAGAACAAAAGTTAAATATGACAAAAGAACAAGAAAAACAGTATCTAGAAAAAAAACAGCAGGAAGAATCTGAAAAACAGGTAAATTATGGTGTAAAAGCTAAAAATTAATTTTGAGATTAAGAATGCACATTTTGGAGGATGGATATTTTGAAGAATTCAGAATATGAAAAAATAGAATTTAAAGGAAGTAAAAAAGGGATAATAATTGATTTAAAAGATGAAAAAGATTATGATTTTATTGTAAAATCAGTTATATCTAAAATAGAATCATCAAAATCATTTTTTGAAGGTGCTAAAATTTATAAAATAGAATCAGAGTTTTTACCAGAAGAAAATAAAGATAATTTGAAAAAATTAATTACTACAAAGTTCAATATAGATATTTATAATCCTGAAGATGAAAAATATAAAATAAATAAAAAACAAAAAGATGATATAAAGATTCAAGAAAATAAACTTATTGAAGAAAGTAGTAAAAAAAGTGAAGATGATATTTCAATAGAAATGAAAAAAATATATACTAAATATATAAGTAAAATGAGATCTGGAGATTTTATAGAATCAGATGGAAATGTAGTTGTAATGTCTGATATGAATTCTGGTTCTAAAATAGTTTCTGGAAAAGATATTCTTATAATGGGAAATATGAATGTAGGTGCAAAAGCAGTAGCAGCTGGAAATGTAGTTGTATTTGGAAATTTATTTGGATTTGTACATGCAGGTTCTGACGGAGATAAATCTTCATATATAGCTGCTAAGAATTTGAGTCCAACTATTCTTCAAATTGCAGATGTTATTGCTGAAGCACCAGAAGAAAATGAAATATCAGATGAAGTTAATGATAAGGTAGAATCAGAAATAGCCTTTATTTCAGAAAATAGAATAATATTAGAAACACAAATTGGTAAATAAATTTATGTGTGGGGTGAATAAAATGGGAGAAGTAATAGTTATAACTTCAGGAAAGGGTGGTGTTGGTAAAACCACTACTGTCGCAAATGTAGGTACAGCACTTAGTCTTAGAGGGAAAAAAACTGTAGTTTTAGATGCTGATATAGGACTTAGAAATTTAGATGTTGTAATGGGACTTGAAAACAGAATTGTTTATGATATAGTAGATGTTGTTGAAGAAAATTGCAAATTAAAACAAGCTTTAATAAAAGATAAAAGATTTGAAAATTTATACTTGATACCAGCTGCTCAAACAAGAGATAAAGATGCAATTTCTCCAGAACAAATGAAAAAACTTTGCACTCAGCTTAGAGAAAGTTTTGATTATATATTAATAGATTGTCCAGCGGGAATAGAACAAGGATTTAAAAATGCTATAGCTGGTGCAGATAAGGCTATTGTAATAACAAATCCAGAAGTTTCTGCAGTTAGAGATGCAGATAGAATAATAGGATTACTTGAAGCAAATGAAATATCTGATATAAAATTGGCTATAAATAGAGTTAGATATGATATGGTAGAACGAGGCGATATGATGGATAAAGATGATATTGTTGAAATTTTACGGATAGAATTAATAGGTATGATTCCAGATGATGAAACTGTAATTATATCTACTAATAAAGGTGAAGCAGCCATAATGGATCCTAAATCTAAAGCAGGACAAGCATACAAAAATATTGCAGCAAGAATAATGGGAGAAGAAATACCTCTATTAGATTTAAGAATAGAAGAAAGCTTCCTTCAAAAATTAAAAAGAGTTTTTTCAAAATAAATATAGGGAGTGAATAATTAGTGTTCGATATATTTAAAAGTTTTTCAAATGATAAAAAATCTAGTAAAAATATAGCTAAAGAAAGACTTAAATTAGTATTAGTTCACGATAGAGTGGACTGCTCTCCGGAGCTTGTAGAGTTAATACAAAATGATATAATTGAAGTTATATCTAAGTATGCAGAAATAGACAAAGAGGGACTTGAAATAAAAATGTCTAAATGCAGAGGGGAAGATACTGATAAACCAGTGTCTGCACTTGTAGCAAATATTCCTTTAAAAGCATTAAAAGGAAGAGTATAAATAATTAGGTCTTAGTTTAAGTCAAAAGCTTAAATAAAAGGACGGTGATATTTAGGTGAATTACAAATCAAGTTTAAAATTAATTAAACAATTAGATTGGAAATTAATTGCAATAGTTCTTATGATATTTGGATTTGGTCTTGTTATATTGAGTAGTGCGACTCATTTAAATACAAATTCAACAAGGGCTCTTTTCCAAATAGGTAAACAATGTGCAGCGTTTGGAATGGGAGCAATTATTATAGGACTAATATTATTAGTTGACTATACTTTAATTGGAAAATATTATAAAGAATTATATCTTGTGAGTTTGATTCTTCTTGCAGTAGTTTTAATACCTGGTATAGGGGCGGAAAGAGGAGGAGCTAGATCTTGGTTAAAATTAGGACCACTAGATTTACAAACCTCAGAAATTGTAAAACTTACCTTTATACTTAGTTATGCAAAAATAGTAGAATCTAAAAGAGATAGATTGAGAACTTTGAAAGATATAATGCCTTTAATCGTGTATGCAATACCATTTTTAGGTTTATTATTAGCACAGCCAGACCTTGGAACAGCACTTGTTTTTATGTGTATAATAGCAGCAATGTTATTCACAGCTGGATTAGATAGCAAAATAATAAAAAGAACGATTATAATAGTAATAGCTATGATGCCTATAATGTATATGCTTATGGCAGACCATCAAAAAGTAAGAATAGAAGCATTTTTACATCCAGAAGATGTTACTTTAAAAGGGAACTATCAAGTTATGCAATCCTTAATAGCAATTGGATCTGGAGGTATAACAGGTAAAGGTCTTTATCAGGGAAGTCAAAACCAAGAAGATTTCTTACCGGTACAAGATTCTGACTTTATATTTGCTGTAGTTGGAGAAGAACTTGGTGCGATAGGTATGACAATTTTAATAGGTCTATATATAGCCTTTATATTTAGGATTATATATGCAGCACAACAAGCTAGAGATTTTTATGGAACTTTGATAGCAATAGGTGTACTTGGAATGTTTGGATATCAAATAATACAAAATATAGGAATGACAGTAGCAGTTATACCTGTAACAGGTGTAACATTGCCTTTTGTTAGTTACGGTGGTAGTTCAATGCTTACATCTATGGCAAATTTAGGATTAGTTATGAATATATATATGAGAAGAAAAAAAATAAACTTCTAAAAAAAGAGTTATCTTTTATAAAGATAACTCTTTTTTTATATAATTAATATTGTTTATTTAAATTTATATACTATAAAAATTATTTAAATATTATAAACCTAAATTTTTTGCAAAGTTTACACCAAATTCTAAACAATCTTCAAAAGTTTCTTCTGATGGTGAGAATTTCTTTTTAAGTGGGTCAAGAGGCATTTTAAATCCTACTGCTTTTGCGTTTGCTTGAGCAATAGATATACCTTCTCCACTCCAGCCATAAGAACCGAATACAGCTGCAAGTTTACCAGTATTTGCAACAGGATCAACAATAGAGAAGAAATCCCACATAGGTTTAACCATAGTTTTATTTATTGTAGGAGATCCAAGCATAATACCTTTAGAAGATATTAAAGCATCATGAACTTTATCAAGAGGAGTAGTTTCTAAATCAAATATTTCAACATCAACACCTTCTGATTTAAGTCCTTCAGCTATTTTTTTAGACATCGCTAATGTATTTCCATATGCAGATAAGTAGAATATAGAAACTCTATCTTTTTTAGTTGCTTCAACAGTATCTTTAGACCATTTTGAATACATTGCAATTATATGGGCTATATTTCTATCTAATATAGGACCATGAGAAGTTAATATTGTATCAAAATCTAAATTTAATTTTTTAACTTTATCTAAAGCAGTTAAAACATGTTTAGCAAATGGTTTAACTATGCAATCATAATATAATTTATTAGCTTTATGATAATCATTATGATCAGATTCATCTAAACTTGTACAAGCATAATGTGCACCGAAAGCATCACAAGTAAATAAAACTTTATCATATTCATCATAAGTAAACATTGTATCAACCCAATGAAGGAAAGGAGCATGAATAAAAGTAAGTGTTCTTTTTCCTATATTAAGAGTTTCTCCATCTTTAACAACATGTGCCTTAAATTCCATATTTAATTGACTATCAAGATAAAGTTTTGCAGCTCTAGTACAATAAACTTCTATATTAGGATTTAATTCTAATAAAGCTTTAAGACTTCCAGCGTGGTCTGGTTCTGTATGATGAACTACAACATAATCTATATCGTTTATATCTGTTAATTCTTTTAAATTTGATAAAAATTCATCTTTAAACTCTTTTTTAGCAGTATCAAAAAGAACTGTTTTTTCATCTTTTATAAGGTAAGAGTTATAAGTAGTACCAAATTCAGTTTCCATTATGATATCAAAAACTTTAAGATCTTTATCTTTGACACCTGTATAATAAAGATCTTTTTTTATTTCAAAAGTATTAGTCATTTTGAAATTTACCTCCTTTTTAATTTATAAATATTTAACAAAAGCTAACTAGCTTTTTAAAATCCTATATGTATAAACATATTATATCACATCTCATTAATAGATAAATTAAAATTTTATTATAAAAAAATATAATATTGAAATTACAAAAAATTATATTAACATAATCATAGATAATTACTTAACTATTATAGTGGAAAATTAGAATTATTTGGATATAATCGTGGGGTTAAAAACAAATTGATTATCTTGTGAGATTTTATAATGGTAAATATTAGTTTATAATTGTATAATATATATAAAGAAAATGTTAAATTGGAATAATTATAAGTATTTTTGTATGGAAAATTAAAACATTAATTAAATAAAAATAAATTTGGAGGAAATAAGTAATATATGGGAAAAGTAAATTTAAAAAAAATATTAAAAAAAGTCGAAAAACCAGCTAGATATTTAGGAAATGAAATAAATGCAATTCATAAAGATACAAGCAATTCTGATCTTATTAGATATGCACATTGTTTTCCTGATATTTATGAAGTTGGAATGAGTCATTTAGGGAGTCATATTTTATATGATGTTATAAATAGACAAGAAGATGTATTTTGTGAAAGAGTATATGCTCCACAAGTAGATATGGAAGAAAAAATGAGAGAAAATAATATACCTCTTTTTGGACTTGAATCAAGAGAATCAATAAGAAATTTTGATATAGTAGCATTTACATTACAATATGAACTATGTTATACAAATATACTTAATATGCTAGAATTAGCAGGAATACCTCTTTTAAGAGAAGATAGAAAAGAAAGCGATCCATTTGTATTGGTTGGAGGTTCATGTGCATACAATAGTGAACCTATGTCTGATTTTATAGATGCAGCTCTTCTTGGAGAAGGGGAAGAAATGAATATAGAAGTTATAAATGAATATAAAGAATGGAAAAAAAGTGGAGAAACTAGAGAGCAATTTTTGGAAAGAATAGCAAAGATAGAAGGAGTTTATGTTCCATCTTTTTATGATGTTGAATATAATGAAGATCAAACAATAAAAAGTGTAACTCCAAATAGAGATTGTGCAAAAAGAAATCCAAGAAAAAGAATAATAAGAGATATGAATAAAGTTGAATACCCTGAAAGATTTATAGTTCCTTATATAGATACAGTACATGATAGAATAGTTCTTGAAATATTCAGAGGTTGTACTAGAGGATGTCGTTTCTGTCAAGCAGGAATGATATATAGACCGATAAGAGAAAAGAATTTTGATAGGCTAAAAGAAATATTAGAAAAACTAATAAAAACTACTGGATATGATGAGATATCACTAGTGTCTTTAAGTACAAGTGATTATAGTGAATTAGAACAGCTAACTGACTATTTAGTAAATGAATATGCGAGTAAAAATGTAGGTATATCATTACCTTCATTAAGATTAGATAATTTCTCTATGGAAATAGCAAATAAAATTCAAAAAGTTAGAAAAAGTGGATTAACATTTGCACCAGAAGCGGGAACACAGAGATTAAGAGATGTTATAAATAAAGGAATAACAGAAGAAGATTTAACAAGAGCATCTAGACAAGCATTTGAAATGGGATGGAATAATATAAAATTATACTTTATGATAGGACTTCCAACAGAATGTTATGAAGATTTAGATGGAATATCTGATTTAGCATATGAGGTTGTGGATATATATAGAGATGTTCATAATGGAAAAATAAAAGGAAAATTTAATGTAACTGTTAGTACGTCTACTTTTGTACCGAAACCATTTACACCATTCCAATGGAATCCACAAGAAATAAAATCAAATGTTGTTGATAAGCAAAGATATTTAGTAAGAAAACTTAAAAATAGAAACATAAAATACAATTATCATGATTCAGATACAAGTCTTATGGAAGCGGTATTTGCAAGAGGAGATAGAAGATTGGGGAAAGTTCTTTTAAAAGCACATGAACTAGGAGCTAAATTTGACGGTTGGGATGAACATTTTGATTTAGAAATATGGAAAAGTGCTATGGAATTTTGTGGTTTAGATATTTCATTCTATGCTCATAGAACAAGAGATTTAGATGAAGTATTCCCTTGGGACCATATAGATGTCGGAGTGAGCAAAAAATTCCTTATAAGAGAAGCGAAAAAAGCATTGAATGGAGAAATTACACCAGATTGTAGAAAAGGATGCAATGGTTGTGGAATAAATATACATGATATAGGAAGGGGACTTTGCTAATGAAAATAATGAGAGTAAAATTTAAAAAAGAAGGAGATATGATTTATATATCTCATCTAGATTTACAGAGAACACTTCAAAGAGCTTTTAGAAGAGCAGAAATACAATTATCTTATTCTCAAGGATTTAATCCACATCCTAAAATGAGTTATGGAAATGCATTAGCTCTTGGAACAGAAAGTAATGGAGAATATGTAGATATAGAAATAGAAGATGAATTAACAGAAAAAGAATTCTTAGAAAAAATAACTCCAGAACTTCCAAAAGGAATAGAATTTATAAAATGTAAAGAAATTGATAAAACAACTCCAGCGCTTTCTTCAATAATTGAATGGGGTGAATATTTATTGACTATACCCCTAGAAAGAAAACTTTCAAAAGAATTTGTTAAATCAAAAATATTAGATTTTATGAATAAAGAAGAAATAATAATAACAAAGAAGAATAAAAAAGGAAAAATAGTAGAGGTGAATATAAGACCACTTATAAAAACATTTGATGTATTAGATTTAGAAGATGAATCAATAACATTAAATGCAGTAATTGCAACAGGTTCAATACAAAATTTAAATACTAATATATTTATTCCTCAGATATTATCTTTATTTAACATAGAACTAGATCCTTTAGATGTAGATATATTAAGAAGAGATTTATATTATGTTGAAGATGGTCAGTTAGTTACACCATTATAGTAATTAGGTGGTGTTATTATTGAAAAAAATAATAATAGAATTACTAGAAGCATCTCAAAAAACTGCTATTTTAGAAGATGGAAAATTAAAAGAAATATATATAGATAATATGATAGAAAAAAGTATAGTATCTAATATATATAGAGGAAAAGTTCAAAAAGTATTATCAGGAATGGATGCTTGCTTTGTAGATATTGGAAGAGAAAAGAACGGATATCTAAAATTAAATAAAGAAAGTAATTTAAAAACAGGCGATGATGTTATTGTACAAGTAATAAAAGATGAAATTGGAACAAAAGGTGCAAAACTTACTCAAGAAATAAGTTTTTCCGGAAGATATTTAGTCTACATTCCAAGTAATAAAAGAGTAACAATGTCCAATAAAATAGTAGATGAAAAAGAAAGACTTAGATTAAAAAGATTATTTTACAGTAATTGTAAAAATGAAACTGGATATATAATAAGGACTGAAGCTCAAGGATGCAGTATGAATGATTTTAAAAATGATATAAAAGAATTAAATGCTGCATACAGTAATGTTGAAATAGAATTTAAAAGAGGAAAAGGACCAAAACTTCTATATACAAATTCAGATAGTGCTATAAAATATATAAGAGATAATATATCAAATGAATTTGAAAATATTATTATAAATGACGAAAAAAAATATAATTACATAAAAGAATTATTAAAAGATATCAATCGTGATTATATGGACATATTAAAATTAGAAAAAAATATAGATGTATTTGATGTATATGGAGTAGAAAAACAACTAAATAGATATTTGTCAAAAAAAGTTTGGCTAAAAAATGGTGGATATTTAATAATTGAAAAAACAGAAGCACTTACTGTTATAGATGTAAATAGTGGTAAATTTACTGGAAATTTAGATCTAGCCAAAACAGCTATGAAAATAAATGAAGAAGCAGCAAAAGAGATAGTAAATCAAATAATAATAAGAGATATTGCTGGAATAATTATAGTTGATTTTATAGATGATAATATCCTAAATACATCTAAAAAGAAATTAGTAAATATAATGAAAGAAGAATTAAAAAGAGATAAAAGAAAAAGTGAAGTAAAAGGAATGACTTCTTTAGGATTGATGGAAATTTCTAGAAGAAGAGAGAAAGAAGAATTAGAAAGCTATTTTTCAACAGATTGTTTTAGATGTGGTTCTAAATATGGAGAAGCATCAAATAATGCAATATTAGATTCTATTGAGAAAAAAATAATGAATATAACAAGAAATACTGTTTATAGAAAAGTTAAAATCATATTTAATGATAATATAAAAGAAAAAATAATAAATAGTTATATGAATGTTATAAAACAAATAGGTTTGAAATATAAAGTCGAAATAGAAATATCTAGTAGTCCGAATATTAAAGAGTTTATAGTAGACTTAGTAAAATAGTAAAATATATTTATAAATTACTTATAAAAAATATGCAAAAAATACGTTGACATAGTAAAGTTTATAACGTATAATAAATAACTGTAATGCCGCTCAGATAAGGTTTAAAACCTGAAAAGGTACCTTTAATGGCGAGTTTGTGACCGAGGAGGTGTATTTATGTACGCTATAGTAAAAACTGGTGGAAAACAGTATAAAGTTTCAGAAGGTGACGTACTATTCGTTGAAAAATTAGAAGCTAATGCTGGTGACGTAGTTACTTTAAACGATGTATTAGCTTGTTCAAAAGACGGTGAATTAGTATTAGGAAGCCCAGTAGTTGAAGGAGCATCTGTTCAGGCTAAAGTTTTAGAACAGGGAAAAGCTAAAAAAGTTATTGTATTCAAATACAAAGCTAAAAAAGACTACAGAAGAAAACAGGGACATCGTCAGCCATACACTAAAATAGTAGTTGAAAAAATAAACGCTTAATTATTATGATTAAAGTTAAATATTTCTACAATGACGATTTCCAGTTAAAAGGATTTTCTATAAAAGGACATGCAGAATATGCAGAATATGGAAAAGATATAGTTTGTGCAGCAGTTACGACTCATGCAATAGCAACTATAAATTCTCTTGATGTTCTACAGAAAGTCAAATTTGAAAGTGTTGAAGCTTCAGAAGGCAATATATTATGTATTGTAGAAGAAGAATGTATAGATAAAGCACAGCTTTTATTACAACATTTTCAATTAGCGATTCAAGAAATCAAACGGGAATACCCAAAAAATATAAAAATTCTTAAAAAATAGGGGGTGACTTCCAAATGTTAAAGATGAACTTACAGTTATTAGCATCTAAAAAAGGGGTAGGGTCTTCAAAAAATGGTAGAGATTCTGTTTCTAAAAGATTAGGTGTTAAAAGATTCGATGGACAGTTAGTTACTTCAGGAAGTATAATAGTTAGACAGAGAGGAACTAAAATACATCCAGGAAACAATGTTGGAAAAGGTGGAGATGACACTTTATTCGCATTAATAGACGGAACTGTTAAATTCGAAAGAAAAGACAAAAAAAGAAAAAAAGTTTCTGTATACCCAGTTTCAATAGCTGAATAATTACAGGACTACAGCTAAGAATGAAAAGGAGTGTATATAACACTCCTTTTATAATATACAAATAAAAATATTATATATGAGTTTATAATATTAAGATATTATAAAGAACGGAATAAAATAAATAAAATTAATGAAAAGAAGGTGAAAAGATATGTTTATAGATAAGGCTAGAATATTCGTAAAAGCTGGAAATGGTGGAAATGGTGCAGTATCATTTAGAAGAGAAAAATATGTTCCTGCTGGTGGACCAGATGGTGGAGACGGTGGAAGAGGAGCAAGTATAGTATTTGAAGTTGATACAGGACTTAGAACATTAATGGATTTTAAATATAAAAAGAAATACAATGGTGAAAATGGTGGAGACGGATCTAAAAAAAGAAGAGCTGGTAAAAATGGTGAAGATCTTATTTTAAAAGTTCCACAAGGAACTGTTGTAAGAGATGAAGCTACAGGTCTTGTAATAGCTGATTTAAAAAATGAAGGAGATAGAGCTGTCATAGCAAAAGGTGGATATGGCGGTAAAGGTAATATGAACTTTGCAAACGCTGTAAGACAAGCTCCTGCATTTGCAAAATCAGGTACTGATGGAGAAGAAAGATGGGTAGTTTTAGAATTGAAAATGATAGCTGATGTAGGATTACTTGGATTCCCTAATGTAGGAAAATCAACATTCTTATCAGTTGTCACAAAAGCAAAACCAAAGATAGCTAACTATCACTTTACAACACTTACACCAAATTTAGGTGTTGTACAAACTGGATTTGGAGAAAGTTTTGTGTTAGCAGATATACCAGGAATAATTGAAGGTGCCTCAGAAGGAATAGGACTTGGACATGAATTTTTAAGACACGTTGAAAGAACAAAGGTTTTAATACACATAGTGGATATATCTGGATTAGAAGGAAGAGATCCAATAGAAGATTTTGAAAAAATTAATGATGAATTAAAGCTATATAACGAAAGATTATCAACAAGACCTCAAGTAGTAGTTGCCAATAAATCTGATTTACTTTATGATGAAACAATATATGATAATTTTAAAGAAGAAATAGAATCAAGAGGATACAAAGTATTTAAAATGTCAGCAGCTACTAGAGATGGAGTAGATGATGTTATAAAATATGTAACTCAGATGCTTTCAGAAGCAGAAGAGATAGAATTAGTTTCAGAAGAAGAATTATATAGACCTGAACTTGATAATAATGAAGAAGAAGGCCTTAAAATTGAACTTGGTGAAGATGGAGTTTACGAAGTTACAGGAAAAGCACTTAGAAGAATTATGTACTCAGTTAACTTTGATGATATGGAATCACTACAATATTTCCAAAATGCTATGGAAAATCAAGGTGTATTTGATAAACTTAGAGAAATGGGTATAGAAGATGGAGATTTAGTAAGAATTTATGAATTAGAATTTGAATTCTACAATTAAAAAATCATAGAATAGGAGAAAAAATATGCTAAAAGGAAAACAGAGAGCTTATTTAAGATCGCTTGCTAACACATTAAAACCTACAGCTCAGATAGGTAAAGAAGGTGTTACAGCGGCTTTCTTAGAAGAAATTGAAAATCAGCTTAGAGCTAGAGAATTAGTTAAAGTAACTATATTAGAAAATGCAGGATTAGATGCTAAAGAAACAGCAAATGCGATATGCGAAGAAATTAGAGCAGAATTTGTTCAAGCTATAGGATTTAAGTTTACTTTATATAAAAAAAATAATGAAAATCCTAAAATACTTTTCCCAGGACAAAAACCAGCAAAAGCTAAAAAAGATACTGATAGAAAAAGAGTTACAAAAAGATCGGTTCAATAGTTTATAAAAAAAGAGTTATCATATTGATTTTAAACAGTATGATAACTCTTTTTTATATATTTAAACAATTATGAGAATAAAATTATTATATTGATTATAATTTCTATTTCTATACAATTCTTGTTATTCTTGGAAATTTATATCTATACTAAAACGATCGTAACCTAATATAGTATTTTTAAAAACAGATTTAGCATTATTCTCAAAGACTTTTGGATCATCTACTGAAGGGCTGAAATGTGTAAGAAGAAGCTGTTTAACATTACCACGTACAGCTAAAGAAGCAGCTTCCCTAAAAAGCATATGTTTATTTTTTATGGCTTTTGATATATCTAAATCGTCTCCATACATAGCTTCACAAATAAATAAATCAGCTCCATCTATAAATGAAGGTATAGATTCTATAGGTCTTGTGTCTGTAATCATAGAAATTTTAATACCTTTTCTACTTTCACCTAGAACCATCTCAGGATAATAAGTTTTTTCATCATCCATAATACTGACTCCCCTCTGAAGAATACTCCAATATTTTCTAGGGACTAAATTTTTAGAAGCTTTTTCGACATCAAATTTAGGATGTCTAGCAAAATGAAAATTATAACCAATACACTCTGTTGAATGATCTAAATTTATTGTTTCAATAGATAAATCTGCTAAAATCGGATCTGCCAATGAAAATAAACCAGATGGATTTTCTATTATATTTAGCTTATATGGAAGAGTTATAAGAGTAGTAATTGCATTCATAGCTTCCTTTATACCAATAGGACCTACTATTGTAACAGGTTTAGTTCTTTCTGAGTTTCCCATAGTAGATAAAAGACCAATAAGACCTATAATATGATCGCCATGTGTATGAGTTATGCAAATTAAATCTATATCCTTGAATCCGCAATTTTTCATTTTCATAGATACTTGAGTTCCTTCTCCACAATCCACTAAAATTTTTCTGCCTTTAAAATTTATAAAAAGAGAAGATAAAAATCTATTTGGTAGAGGAACATTTCCTCCACATCCCAAAAGTGTTAAATTTACCATTTTTTCCTCCATATTAATAATTAATTAAAAATTAAGTATATTTACTAAAATAAATTTAAAAGTACAAAATAATTAAAATAAAATGAAATTGTAACTTATTTGTAATTATAAATACGTAAATATATAATATAATAATTGTAACATTAATATTAATAATATAAATAAAAAAATGTAAATTTGGTATAATAAAAGTATATAATATAATTTTTAATGTATAACTTTATAAATGGTTAATCTAAAGATATTATAAAGGAGGGATAATTATGAAGAAATTATATAAAAAATTATTTAGTACAGCAATAGTGATATCAATGGTTATTTCTCAAAATGCTATTGTATTTGCAAAAGAGAAAGATGAAAATAACAATATTAAAAAAATTAGTTTTACATTTGAAAGAAAAGAATTTAAAAATTATTTAGATATATTAGCAAATGGAAAAGAAACTAAAAAAGAAGTTACAAATGATAAAGTGTATGAAATAATAAATGGAATTGATTTAGCTGTAATAGAATCAAATAAAAAAGATATAAATTTAGAAGTTGATAAATTAATAAAAGATGGTGCAGAAATGTTTATATATATAGATAATAATAAAATAAATGCACTTAGTTCTACTGAAATAACTAGAGAATTGAAAAAGAACAGTATTCCAAAAAAAGAAGAAAATAATAAAAGTATTGAAACTAAAAGAGAAATAAAAAAAGAAGAAATAAAATCAGATAAAGAATTAAAAAAAATAAAAGTAGAAGTTGCTTATAAAGAAAAAGATTCTTCTAAAGAAATAATATCTTTAAAGAATATAGATATAAAAGATAATTCAAATTTAGAAAATACAAAAAAAGAAGAAGTAAATAAAAAAGACAATATTGAAAATAAAAAAGAAGAAAATAATAGCCTAAAAAAAGAGGAAGTAAATAAATCAGAATCAAATAAAGAAAACAAATTAGAAAATAATTTTAATAGTGAAGATGTTATTGGTAAAACATCAACTGAATTGATAGGAGATTATTATATAGCTGGTAAGGAAGAAAGTAATCTTGCTAATTTGATTAATGATGCACTTCTTAAAAAGACTAATGCAGAAATATCAATGACAAGTGCTGGTAGTATGCTTAGAAATATAGCAAAAGGTGAAATAAAATATAGTGATGTAGTAGAATCAGTTATATTTGGTAATACAGTTATAACAAAAAAATTAACTGGTAAGCAGATAAAAGATGCAATAGAATTAGGTGTATCTATATATCCAGAATCAAGTTCTACATTTTTACATTTTGGAAATGTAACATACACAATAGATGCAAATAAAGTTTCTGGAAATAGAGTTACAAATGTCAAAGTAAAAGGGAAAAATCTTGAAGATTCAAAACAATATCTAGTGGCAATGAATGATTATATGTCTACAGACTATAACTCTATTTCAGGAGTAAGTACAGAAAAGAATTATGGGGAATTAGATAAAATAATAGCTGAATACATAAAATCTAAAGAAAATTTAAATTATAAAAATGATGGTAGAATAAAAATAATATCAAAAGTTAATATTAATAGAGAAAAAGTAAAAAAAGTAGTTAAGGCTATTGATAATTTAACTTTTGATAAAAATAAAGCAAATATAAAAGCTGTAAATGATACAATAAAATTATTTAATGAATTAAATCAAGATGAAAGAAAACAAGTAACTAATTATAAAAGACTTATAAAAATAGCAGATTATTTAAGAAAAGATGGTGTAGGTATAAATAAACCAGGAAATCAGTCTTCTTCTAATAATAACCAATCATCTTCAAATAGACCAGGAAGTAATAAAACAGAAAAACAGAAATCTCCAAAGACAGCAGATACTTCATCATTAATGACTTCTGTGTCTACACTTTTAGTAGCAGCAGGAGGATTAGGTATACTTAGAAAAAAGAAAAATAAATAAAAATTTAATATAAGTATTATGAATATATAACTTGAATATATAACTTAAAAAAGCTCTTATGATTATATTAAACTAATCATAAGAGCTTTTTAGTTGAAAAATAAAATTAAGAATTATATATTTTTATAAAGTTTTATATTTTAATTATCTCATAGTATCTCTTTTTTTTAATTGGTAATAATTATATATACCAAGGGCAAAGCATAAAACTCCTATTATTAACTTTTTCATATTTTCCTCCTTAACAATCAAATTCATCAAAATTTAAAAGGTCTCTTAATACTCTTTTTATAATATCATAACTAAAGCCTTTATACGCTAAATGTTGATAAATTTTTTGATTTATTTTATTTTTATCTTCACCTTTTAGTCTTTTTAGACGTTTTGATGCTAAATATTTTGCATTATTATATTCTTCATCAGGATCTATTTGAGAAATAGCATTTTGTATTTCAGAACTTTCAATACCTTTATTATATAAATTTTGCTTTATCTTGTTTTTGCCAAATCTACTCAAATTCATATTATCATGAACAATTTTTTCGGCAAGAAGATTATCATTTATAAGTTTATAGCTTTTTAAAAATTCTACAACTTCTTCTACTATATTTTCATCAAAATCATTTAATAATTTTTCACGAATTTTTTTTTCTGACTGGTCAGACTTTGATAATATGGAAAGAGCTTTATTTTTTGCTTTCATATACATTTCATCATGTAGTAAAGATTTTAAATGTTCTTTATCTATACTAAGTCCTTTTTTTAATGAGTGTGTATATACTAACTCTGCATAAATAGCAATAAAAAATTCATCATCTACATATATATTAACTCTATCTTTTTTTCTTTTTTGAACTTCAATTTTAGTGATAGTAGACATTTTCATCAACCTCCTAAATTATAATAGATTAATTTTAATCTACTTGATATATAAAGTCAATAATTGTATAAACAGACAAAATACAAGCATTCAAGAAAAAGTAAATATATGATACAATAGTTATGATAAATATAAAAGGAGATTTTAAAATAAATGAGTATTTTAGAACTGGTAGATAGTGCCAGAAAAATAAATGATAATAAAATAGAAGAATTTTCAAATATAAAAAATAAAAAAAAAGTTGGAATTTTAGGTGGAACATTTGATCCAATACATTATGCTCATTTAGCTACGGCTGAATTTATAAAGGATAAATATAATTTAGATTGGATGTTTTTTATACCAACAGGAAATCCACCACATAAACTTGGTATAAAAACAGATAAATATGATAGATATAATATGGTTTTACTTGCTACTGAAACAAATTCAAAATTTATAGCTTTAGATTTAGAAATAGAAAGAAAAGAAAGAACATATACCGTAGATACACTTAAGGATTTAAAAAATAAATATCCTGAAGCTGAATTTTATTTTATAACTGGAGCAGATGCAATATGTGAAGTTGAAAGTTGGAAAGGTATGAAAAAAAACTTTGAAATGGCTACCTTTATAGCAGCAACAAGACCGGGGATAAGTCTTTTAAAGGCACAAGAGAAAATAGAACAACTTGAAAAAAAATATAACACATCTATAATAAGTGTTTATGTACCATCATTGGATATATCATCTACCTACATTAGAGAACAGATAGAAGATGGAAAAACAGTTAGATATTTAATACCAGAATCTGTAGAAAAATATTTAGAAACTAAAAATTTATATAAAAAATAATAAAATAATAGGGGAGGTAAGTTCACTAAAATTTATATAAAAGTTAAGTGGACAAAAAATTGATGGATTTAAATCAGATAAAAGAAATTCTAAAAGGTATGCTTACAGAAAAAAGATATGTACATTCGATTAATGTAGCAAATTGTGCTAGAGAAATGGCTAAAATTTATGGTGAAGATGAAGAAAAAGCATATTTAGCAGGTGTAGTACATGATTGTGCAAAATACTTTAAAAATGACAAAGTAGAGGAATATGTTAAAAAATACAACATAGAACTAGATGAATTAGAAACTGGAAATATTTCTTTATCACATAGTGTTATAGGAGCATATGTAGCAAAATATGATTTTAAAATTGATGATGAAGATGTAATAAGTTCGGTTAGATACCACACAACAGGTAAAGTCGATATGAATCTTATGGAAAAGATAATATATATAGCAGATTTAATAGAAGTTGGGAGAGATTATCCAGGAGTTGAAGAGTTAAGAGAATTGGTGTCTAATGGAAAATTAGATGATGCTATGATAAAATCATTTGATAACACAATAGCTCTTATGCTAAAAAAAGGAAATACAATACATCCAAGATCAGTAGCAGCTAGGAATTTTATGATAATAAAAAGAAAAGAAGAAAATTCTAAAAAAAATGATAAATAAATTTGTAGATTTATATGATATAATAGTTTTAATCTAAAAAATAATAAATTTATTAATTAATTATAAAAATAATTAGGAGGAACGTAATGGCAATAGAATTAACAGTAGAACAGATGGTAAAAGAAATATATAAAGCAATAGATGACAAATTAGGTAAAGATACAATAGTATTAAATATAGGAAAATTATCTAGTTTAGCAGATTATTTTATAATAACAAGTGCATCTTCATCAAGACAAGTAAAAGCAATAGCTGATAGTGTAGAAGATGAAATGACAAAATATGAAATAGAGCCAAGAGGAAAAGAAGGTATAGATTCTCAAGAATGGGTTTTATTAGATTATGGAGATATAATGGTTCATGTATTTAATGAAGAAAACAGAGATTTCTATAACTTAGAAAAATTATGGAAAGATGCACCTGTAATAGATGTAGAATCTTTATAAATAAAATTTGTGTAGCCTTGACACAATAAAATAAAAATGTTAGAATATTCTTATTAATTTTATATGTTTGATAGACTGAAGTAGTAAGATTGGATTTATTTCAGAGAGTTGATGGTAGCTGAGAATCAATATAATGAATTTCTGAACTTGTCAGATAGAATCTATCGTCCGTAGTTGGTATAAAGACTATCTAAGAGAGTCCTTTTAGGGCTAATTAGGGTGGTACCGCGAGTATATAATATCCTCGTCCCTAAACATTTTGTTTAGGGGCTGAGGATTTTTTTATTATATAACAACATAGAAATTATTTTAAATTATAAATTTATTGATACAACATAGATAAAAATATGTATATCAAATATAAGGAGGAAAAAATGAGTACATACGATTTTAAAGCTATTGAAACTAAATGGCAGAAAACTTGGAAAGAAAACAATCAGTACAAAATGGATACTGAGCAAACAGAAAAACCTAATTACTACACATTAGAAATGTTCCCATATCCATCAGGAAAATTACATATGGGTCATGTTAGAAATTACTCTATAGGTGATGTTATAGCTAGATTTAAAAAAATGAAAGGATTTAATGTCTTACACCCAATGGGTTGGGATTCATTTGGGTTACCAGCTGAAAATGCAGCTATAAAACATGGAATACATCCTCATAAATGGACAATGGAAAATATAGCTGAAATGAGAGAACAATTAAATCTTCTAGGTCTTAGCTATGATTGGGATAGAGAAGTTGCAACATCTACTCCAGAGTACTATAAGTTTACTCAGGAAATATTTATAAAATTATTAGAACAAGGATTAGCATATAAGAAAAAATCTTATGTAAACTGGTGTCCATCTTGCGAAACAGTTCTTGCAAATGAACAGGTTGTACAAGGAGAATGTGAAAGATGTGGAACAACTGTAATAAAAAAAGATTTAGAACAATGGTACTTCAAAACAACTGCATTTGCAGAAGAATTGTTAAATGATTTAGATAAATTAGATGGTTGGCCAGAAAAAGTTAAAACAATGCAAAAAAATTGGATTGGAAAAAGTACTGGTGCCAATTTAACATTTAAAATAGATGGTTCAGAAGATACTATAACTGTATATACTACAAGACCAGATACAGCTTATGGAGTATCATTTATGGTATTAGCTCCAGAAAGTCCACTAGTTAAAGAATTAGTTGAAGGAACAGAATATGAAAAATCAGTAGATGAATTTGTATTAAAAATGCATAAAATGACTGAAATAGAAAGAACATCTACTGATTTAGAAAAAGAAGGTATGTTTATAGGAAAATATGTAATAAATCCTGTAAATGGAAGAAAAGTACCTATATGGATAGCAAACTATGTTCTTGCTGATTATGGAACAGGTGCTGTAATGGCAGTTCCAGCTCATGATGAAAGAGATGAAGATTTTGCTAAAAAATATGATTTACCAATAGTTCCAGTTATAGATGAAGATGGTATAATGATAAATTCAGAAGAATTCAATGGTATGTCATCTAAAGAAGCATTTAATAAAATAATTGATAAAATGGAAGAAGAAGGAAAAGGTAAGAGAACAGTAAATTATAGATTAAGAGACTGGTTAGTATCTAGACAGAGATATTGGGGTTGTCCTATACCAGTAGTATATTGTGATGATTGTGGAATAGTTCCAGTAAAAAAAGAAGATTTACCAGTATTACTTCCTACAGATGTTGAATTTACAGGTAAAGGAGAATCTCCACTTACAACTTCAAAAACATTTACAGAAGCTATTTGTCCAAAATGTGGTAAACCTGCTAGAAGAGAAGTAGATACTATGGATACATTTATAGATTCATCATGGTATTATCTAAGATATACTGACAATAAAAATACTGAAGAACCATTCAAAAAAGAAACAGTTGATAAATGGGTTCCAGTAGATCAATATATAGGTGGTGTAGAACATGCTATAATGCATCTTCTTTACTCTAGATGGCTTATGAAAGCATTCCATAGTATGGGAATGGTAGAAGCTGACGAACCATTTAAAAATCTATTAACTCAGGGAATGGTTTTAAAAGAAGGTTCAAAAATGAGTAAATCAAAAGGAAATACAGTTTCTCCTTTAAAAATAATAGATGAATATGGTGCAGATACTGCTAGACTATTCATATTATTTGCAGCTCCACCAGAAAGAGATCTTGATTGGTCTGATCAAGGTGTTGAAGGATGCTTTAAATTCTTAAATAGAGTATATAGACTAGTTGATGAATTAGCAGAAGAAGTTAAAAATTCTAAAGGTGAATTTGGAGAATTATCTTCAGCTGATAAAGATATGAGATTTACAATAAACACTGTAATCAAAAAAGTAACATCTGACTTAGATGAAAAATTTGGATTTAATACATCAATAGCATCTTTAATGGAATTAATAAATGAAATGTACAAATACAAAGAAGTTGAAGGAAGAAATTCAGCTGTTATAAAAGAAGGTGTTGAAGCTATAGTATCAATAATAGCACCATTTACTCCACATCTAGGGGAAGAATTATGGCAGATGATAGGTAAAGAAGGAAGCGTATTTGATATAAGTTGGCCTGAATACGATGAATCAGCTCTAGTTAAAGATGAAATAGAGGTTGTTGTTCAAATAAATGGTAAAGTTAGAGGAAGAATGAATGTTCCTACTGAAATATCAAGAGAAGAAATGCAAACAGCAGCATTAGAAGATGAAAAAATAAAAGAATTAGTTGAAGGCAAAAATATAGTGAAAGTTATAGCAGTGCCTAAAAAATTAATAAATATTGTTGTAAAATAATTGTTATAACAGTAGATCTAAAAAGGATATCAAAATATGATATCCTTTTTTATATACAAAAATTAATTGAAAGATAATTTTCAAATAAAAAATGATAACAATATTGAAATATTTTTAACCAAGATATACAATATACAAAGTAGATAAATGTATTCATAAGATAATCAAATAGGAGGTGTATTTTTATGGATGTAAATAGGATTTTAGAATTTGCATCTGATGTAGGAGTATTACTTCTTCAAAGTGGAGGAGAAACGTATAGAGTTGAAGAAACAGTAATTAGAATATGTTCAGCATTTGGAATTGAAAAAACAGGAGTTTTTGCAACACCAACAGCTGTAATAGTTTCAGCTACTGTAGATGGAGAAATAAGGTCTGTTGTAAAAAGAATTGTAAAGAGGAGTACAGATTTAAATAAAGTATTTGAAATAAATGCTCTTTCAAGGACTATAACAAATTATGGATTT
The DNA here is from genome assembly GCF_029264495.1 of Peptacetobacter sp. GTDB lineage: Bacteria > Bacillota > Clostridia > Peptostreptococcales > Peptostreptococcaceae > Peptacetobacter. Next base: position 5,814 of record NZ_JARIBH010000040.1, on the reverse strand, counting down.
AATATAGATGTATGTGAAAAAATTTTAAAAGAGATAGAAAAAGGAAACTATTATTCAGAAAAAAGAAAAATTCTTTTTGCTGGTATAGGTACAGCTGTTCTTACTGTACTATTTGGTGGTGGACTTATGGATATGCTTGCGAGTTTTATTATAGGTTGTACAGTAAAATATATGACAGGTATGTTCGGTAAAATATCTATAAATGACTTTTTTATAAATATGATAGGAGCTGCTATAATTCCTATTATAGCAATACTTTTATTAGAGGTTGGATTCATATCATCAATAGATAAAGTTATAATGGGTTCTATAATGCTTTTAGTACCAGGATTACCACTAACAAATGCAATAAGAGATATATTAGATGGTGAGTTGCTATCTGGAGCTATGAAAATAGAAGAAGTATTATTAATTGGAATAGCTGTAACGGTAGGAATGTGTTTTGTTTTAAATATATATATAAGATATGGAGGAGTTTAAAATGAGATTAGCATTTGAAGTTTTATTATGTATAATTGCAGCATATAGCTTTGGAGTGATTTTTAATATAAAAGGTAGATATCTAAAAATATCAGCTATAGGTGGAGGTATAGCTTGGTTATCATATAAACTTCTCTTGACAGCAGGACTTGAAAATAATTTATCTTTTTTCTTTGCAACAATATGTTTTGGAATTTATGTTGAAATATGTGCAAGAATATATAATGCACCATCAACCGTTATGAGTGTATGTGCAATGATAATATTAGTCCCTGGATATGGTGTATATAATACACTATATGGTTTTTTAACTAATGATTATGATAACGCTGTAAAAACTGGAATATCTACATTAATGATAGCAGGAGCTATATCACTAGGATTAGTATTTATAACAACACTATTTAGAAGTAGAAGAACAAATGACTTGCTTAGTAGGATAATTAAAACTTTTAAAAAATATTTTTCTAAAAATAATGATTCAGATGATGATATAAAAATAGAGGACTTCTAATAGAAGTCCTCTTTTATATTTAAGTATCAAATTTATTAACAATAAATACCTTTTTCAAAATAATCAGTTATAGTATCCATATCATTAGTTTCTCCAAGAGCAAGCATTAATTTTATTCTTGCTTTTTGTCCTGGAAGATCTCCACCAAATATACATCCTAGATTTCTAAGATCTCTACCAGAACCATGATAACCATAGCTATCAAATACTCTACCAGAATGACATCTAGAAACTATTACTACAGGTAAATCTTTTTCTCTAGCATATTCAACACCTGTTAACATTTCAGGAGGAATATTACCTCTACCCATAGCCTCTATAACTATACCTTTATAACCTAAATCTACAGCAGCTTTAATAAAATCACTATTTTCTCCTGCACAAGCTTTAAATAGAGCTACTTTAGATTCGATTTTATCAGTTTTTATAACTCTTCTATTAACTATATCTCTTAATAAAACTAATTCATTACAGTCAATATATCCAAGAGGTCCTCCAACTAAAGATTGGAAAGTATTTAAAGCAAGGGTATTAGTTTTTGTAGCTTCTGAGGCTAATAAAACTTCATTGTTTAAAACAACTAAAACACCTTTTCCAATAGCATCTTTTGACACAGCTGTACAAACAGCAGCAGATAAATTACTAGAACCATCATATCCTAGTTCAGAACTACTTCTCATAGCACCAGTAACGATAACTGGTTTTGGATTGTCTATAGTTAAATCTAAGAAATAAGCTGTTTCTTCTAATGAGTCTGTACCATGAGTTATAATAACACCAGTTATATCCTCTCTAGCTAAAAGATCTTCTGTATACTTCTTAAGCTCCATCATTCTATAAGGAGTCATATGAGGTCCTGGGATTTCAGCAAAATTAAGTACTTCTATATCGGCAACTTTATCTATATTAGTAACCATAGAAAGTATTTGTTCTCCAGATAAAGTAGGTATTGCTGCACCTACATTATTGTCTACTGTCATGGAAATTGTTCCACCAGTAAATACAATAGCAACTTTCTTTTTAGTAGTCATAGTAATTCATACCTTTCTAATATAATTAATATTCCAATAGTGATTATAACAAAAAACTACAATAATTACATCTTTTTATTTGAGATTTGCAAAAAACACTTCATATAACTAATTAGATTTTTTACTATTCCATAAATTTACATAATAATTTAATATATCTTTTATAGCAGAGCCAATAGTTATATAAGCTTCATCTTCTAAATTTGCAAGAGATACTCTAATTGACCATTTTGGAGCAGCAAATCCATTACCACCAAGAAGAACAATAGCATAATCTTTTGCTAATCTATATAATATATCAGATGCATCAAAGTTAGAATGCATAAAGTTTACAAAATCTTGACCATGATTTAGTTTACCCCATTCATCTATATCAAACTGGAAGTAATATGCAGCACTGTTTTCAAGATTTACATAATCAATACCTAAAGATTCAAATAAAAGTCTTTGTCTTCTTCTACAAATACTCATATTTAATTTTTTATATGCATCAACCTTATCTATTAATGCAAAAGCTGAGAAAAAGGCCATCTGAACCTGTTGAGGAGTTGAAAGACCAGCTGTATGGTTAAGAGCAACCAATCTACTATCAGCAACAACTCTCTCCATAAATGTAAGTTCAGAAGGATTAAGACACATATCACTATATCTTTTATCAACTAATTTTTTAGCTTCACCTTTTAATTCTTTTATTTTTTTATCAAAAACATTCTTTTCGTGCACTGCAAAAGTACCAAGTCTCCAACCAGTTACACCAAAGTATTTAGAATAAGAATAAACACCTAATGTATTATAAGGAAGTTTAGCCATTAAAGAAGAAAAATCATTAACAAAAGTTCCATAAACATCATCAGATATAATCATTAAGTCTTCATTATATGTTTTTACTACATCTATTAACTCAGAACAAGTATTTTCATCCATTCCAACAGAAGCAGGATTATTTGGGTTAACAACAAATAAAGCCTTTATATTCTTATCTTTTAATTTTTCAAGCTCTTTTCTAGAAAATTGCCAAGTATGAACGCCATTTTCATCTACAACATCAGCATTTATACTAACTATATCAAATTCATATCTTGGAAGATTTGGAATTTCAAGATAAGGAGTAAATATAGGTGTCATCATAGCAATTTTATCGCCTTTTTTAAGAAGTTCATTTGCCATAAGAGAATCAAATATATAGCACATTGCAGCTGTAGCACCTTCAACAGCAAAAACTTGTATATCTCCATACTCATCATCTATATTGTATTTCATTTCTTGAATTAAATAATCATGAACTATTTTTTCAATATGAGGCAACATTCTATCTGGTAATGGATAATTGTCACCTATTATAGCATCGGCTAATTCATGTACAAATTCATCTGGTTCAAATTCCATTTCATTTATACCATAATTAATTATATTTTTTAATAAGAAAGAGCCTGGCATATTTTTATTATCTTCTATATAGTTAAATAATCTTTCAGTTATACCTTCTTTTTGTGGCATACCAGAAAGATTTCCTAAATCCCAATTAAGTCTAGTTTCTGTAACTGCAAAATGCCCAAATGTAAAAAATGCTTCTCTAGCAGAAGAACAAGTCCAATTAGGATTACCTCTACCAGCATCTAGTAAAGCTATATTTTTTTCTTCTGAAGTATTTTTAGCTATTTCAATAAGCTCATTTTTAAATTCAAATGGACTTAACTTATTGTACATTTTATTAATTTCTTCTCTCGTGTAGTTGACCATTTTTAAATCTCCTTTTAATAACCTTAAATAAATTTTATTTTTACAATATATTTAATCGAATAAAATTTTTATATCGAAATATTTTCTAATATAATCAATTAAAAACTCAATATCCAACTTTAATTATAATAGAAAAACTATAAAAGTAAAGAGTAAAAATAAAGTTAAAATGCTAAAAAATGAAATTTTAAAATGTAAAATATAAATAAAAGTTAAAAAATAAAAAAATATATTAAAATAGCAAGCAAAAAGATATTTTATTAATGTAAAATAGCGTTTTTTCTATAAAAATAAAATAAAACAAAACTTGTTGCAATTTTATGGAAAAGGTTATAGAATAAAAAATGAAATAATAAAAAATATATATAATTACAGGAGTTGATTTAAATGTTACAAGTTACTTTAGAAGATGTAAAACAAGCAAGAGAAACTATAAAAGATATAGTTAAAAAAACTGATGTCTTAGAGAGTATAAAATTAAGTGAAAAAACAGGTGCTCATGTTTATTACAAATGTGAAAATTTACAGAAAACAGGTTCTTTTAAAGTTAGAGGAGCATGTAATAAAATAGCAAATCTTACTGAAGACGAAAAAGCAAAAGGTGTTATAGCAGCTTCAGCAGGTAACCATGCACAAGGAGTTGCATTAGGTGCAAAATTAACAGGAATAAAAGCTACAATAGCAATGCCAGCAACAGCACCATTAGCAAAAGTTAGTGCTACAAAAGGATATGGTGCAGAAGTTGTATTAAATGGTACAGTTTATGATGATGCATATGCTAAAGCTGTAGAAGTTCAAAAAGAAACAGGAGCAACTTTCCTACATCCATTTAATGATAAATTTGTAATAGCTGGACAAGGAACATTAGCTTTAGAATTCTTTGAACAACTAGATAATAAAGTTGATACAGTATTATGTCCTATTGGAGGAGGGGGAATAGTAGCTGGTGTAGCAGTAGTTGCAAAAGCACTAAATCCTAATTGTAAAGTTATAGGTGTTCAAACAGCAAATATACCTTCAATGAAAGAATCATTTAATAATGGAGAAGTTACATCTGCATTCAATGCACCAACAGTAGCTGATGGTATAGCAGTTAAAACTCCTGGAGATTTAACTTTTGAAATAATAAAAGAATTAGTTGATGATGTAGTAGTTGTTGAAGAATCTGAAATAGCTGAAGCAATATTATTTATGATGGAAAGTCAAAAAATAGTTTCAGAAGGAGCAGGTGCAGTTTCAACAGCAGCATTATTAAGTGGAAAATATAAACCTGAAGCTGGGGAAAACGTAGTTTGTGTTGTATCTGGCGGTAATGTAGATGTAAATACATTATACAGAATAATAGGAGTTGCTTTAGCTAAAGAAGGAAGAAGAGTTAGCTTAAAAGTAAATATGAGTGATAAACCAGGTAATTTCTCAAAAGTTACTAGCATAATAAGTGAAGCAGGTGCAAATATACTTTCTGCAAATCAGGGAAGTTTAGCATCTGGAGAAAGTTTAACAGATCAAACAGCGGAATTTATATTAGAAACTTTAGACTTTGATCATATAAAAAGAGTAAAATCAGCATTAGTAGAAGCTGGTTTCTGTGTAAAAGAAATATAATTAAAATATAAAAATTAAAAAACAAATTAAATTAGAATTAAAAAAATTAATAAAAATAAAGTTTGAATGAATATTAATAAAATAGTATAATATATATAGAGTGTTAATAAATATACATATCTCAATATATAAAATATAGGAGGAGTTTAAAATGAAACACGAAGTAATACACACTAACAATGCTCCTGCAGCTTTAGGACCATATTCTCAGGCTATAAAAGCAGGAAACTTATTATTCTTATCAGGACAGGTTCCACTAGATCCAGAAACAATGACAGTTGTTGAAGGTGGAATAAAAGAACAGGCTACTAGATCTTTAACTAATATAAAAAACGTACTAGCTGAAGCAGGTGCTGATTTCTCTAATGTAGTAAAAACTACAGTTTTCATAAAAGATATGAATGAATTCAATGACTTAAATGAAGTTTACGCTGAATTCTTCGG
>NZ_JARIBH010000079.1 GCF_029264495.1 Peptacetobacter sp. | reverse complement strand
AATTTAATTTCTTCCTATAGAATGGTATTCTATTCCAGCATTTTTCATTTCTTCAGGAAGATAGCAATTTCTACCGTCATATACAATATAATCAGACATCATTTCTTTAAAATCTTCTGGTCTAAGATTTTTTATTTCTTCCCATTCTGTCATTATAAAACATATTTTTGCATCTTTTAATGCTTCTTTTGCTGTTTTTGTATACGTTATAGCATCTCCAAATTTTTTCTTAGTATTTTCTTCTCCTACTGGATCAAATGCAAAAACATTTGCTCCTCTTTCAAGCAAATATTCTATATTTACAATAGCTGGTGATTCTCTTAAATCATCTGTTCCTGGCTTAAAAGTAAGTCCTAAAATTGCAACTTTCATATCTTTAAAAGATTCTATTTTTTCTGCTGCGGCTCTTACTAATTTTAATTTTTGTTGCTCATTTACTTCTATAGCTGCTTTTACTGTCTTTAACTCATAACCATTTTGTGCAGATAACCAGTGAAGTGCTTTTGTATCTTTAGGGAAACAAGAACCTCCATATCCTATTCCTGCTCTTAAGAATTTACTTCCTATTCTTTCATCATAACTCATACCTTTTGCTACATCTTCAACATTTGCACCTACTATCTCACATAAATTAGCTATATCATTCATATAAGATATTTTTAATGCTAGAAAGTCATTTGAAGCATATTTTATCATTTCTGCACTATTTCTATTTGTTATTACCATAGGAATATCAAATGGCTCATATATTTTTTTCATTATATCTGATGCCCATTCACTTTCTACACCTACAACTATTCTAGATGCATGAAGTGTATCTTCTACTGCTGTTCCCTGTGCTAAAAACTCTGGATTTGACGCAACTTCTATATATACATCAGAGTTTAATTTTTTTCTAATATACTGTTCTATTTTTTCATTAGTTCCTATTGGAACTGTTGATTTTATAACTATTAATGTATCTTTTTCTATAGATTCTATTATCTGAGATGCTACACTTCTTATATAATCTAAATTTGCAGATCCATCACTTCTTTCTGGTGTTCCTACTGCTATAAATATAACATCAGATAATTTATATGCAGATTTATAATCTATTGTATAATCAAGTCTACCTTCTTTATAATTTTTCTGCATTATATCTTCTAGGCCTTTTTCGTATATAGGTGATATTCCTTTTTTCATACTTTCTACTTTTTTCTCATCTATATCAACACAAATTACTTCATGTCCTTTTTCAGCTAGACATGCACCTGTTACTAAACCAACATATCCTGTTCCTGCAACTGAAATTTTCATTTTTCTCCTCCTAATTGTCAACGCTATAATCTTTTCTTAATAGCATTACATACATAAAAACAAAAGACATAAACACTTTTAAAAAGACTTAAACCTTCAACGTTTCTATATGTGTTCCAAGTTCTTTTTAATGCTTTCATTTTATTGCTTGATAATGAATTTCCAACTATTCTATAATTCACCAAAGCTTCTTCTATACCATATGCATACTTCTCACTTCTAAGTATTTTAAGCCATGTAGCTGTATCTTGACCTCTTTTTACTATTGGCATTTCAAAATCCCCAACAATATTTCTATCAATTAAAACAGTTGAACATCCTATTATAGTATTTTTTAAAAGTCCTTCATAGTCAATTTTAAACGGAGCTTTTGCTACTTTATTAGTCTTTTCTCCATTTTCTCTCATATATCTATATGATGTAAATGAAAATCCTATATCATTTTTTAACATATACTCTACTTGTTTTTCTAATTTCGTTTCTTCCCAAAGGTCATCACTATCTACAAATGCTATAAACCTACCTTTTGCATTTTTTATACCTGTATTTCTACTTATTGATGCCCCTGAATTTTTTTCTAATTTAATATATTTTATTCTATCATCATTTTTTTTATATTCTTTTATTATATCTGATGAACTATCCTTTGAGCAGTCATCTACTAGTATAAGTTCCCAATTTTCATATGACTGCTTTATTATTGATTTTATTGTATCCTCTAAAAACTTCTCAGCATTATACACAGGAGTTATTATTGATACCAATGGTTCATTCATATTTTTCTCTCCTTATCTAGTAGCAATCTTATTTTGCTATTAATAAGTTACTCCTTAACAAATTTTCTTTGCTTTAGATATTTATAATATCCCAACGGGAAACATAATATATACATTAATTTGTCTCCAAATTTATTTATTTCCTTAAAATACTTACTATCTGATAAAAGTGAATATCTAGCTAAATTTATATAATTTTTTATCCACATATATGGAAAATCTTTAATTGGATAAGTATTTTGATTTGTAAGATATAAATATTCTAATGCTCTTCCCTTTAATGCACTTTTTTTGAGAATATTTTTAGTAAGTCCATCTTCTAAATATTCTCTTATTATCATAGGCTCATTTATACATATAACTTTATAATATTTTGATATTTCATACCATACAACACTTTCTGGTAGGAATTTTATTCCTTCTCTTTCGGGAAATGGGTATTGTTTTAAAATATCTGTTAGAAATACTATTGTTTTATCTCCTTTTACTCCAAACTTATAATATAGTTGAGCAAAATGTGAAATCAAATGTTCTTTTGGTATTTCTGTTCCCAAAGTTTTTCCATCTTCCATCTTTGAACAAAGTCCAACAACACCACAAAATTCTTCTTTATTGTCAATCTTATTCCATTCTTGTATAACTAGGTCCATAGAATTCGGCATAAGTCCATCATCACTATCTACAATAAAGAAAAATTCTCCGTAAGCTTCTTTTACACCTACATTTATAGCAGTGTGTTTTCCTCCATTTTTTTTCTTTATGTATCTAATATTTAAAATATTTTCCTTTTGAAAATTTAATATTAACTCTTCTGTATTGTCTGTACTTCCATCATCTACAATCAGCCATTCAAAATCTTTATATGTCTGTTTTTTTAAATCTTCATAAAGTTTTGGTAACGTATATTCTCTATTATATGTAGGAGTAAATATTGTAAATTTATATTTATACATAACTATTTATCCTTTCTAACTTTTCTTTATACCATTTATAGCATAATTTATAAAATAATATATAGCCTTTGGTAGAGGTATCTTCTCTATATTTCTATATATATTCCAAGTCCATTTTGCTGCTTTAAATTTATTTCCACTAAGAGAATTACTTGATTTTCTATAAGCAGCTAAAATTTCATTTAATCCATAAGCTTTTATACCTTTTTTTAATATAGATAACCATAAAACATAATCTTCATGTCTTTCACCACTCATCTTTATTTCAAAACCGAGTTTTTTTCTATCTATTATTACAGTAAGACAACCTAAAACATTTCCTTTTAATAAAGTTTTATAGTCCACACTTTCCGGTACCATTATTTCTTTATGTATCTTATTACTATTTTCATCCATTAGTTCATATGCTGTAAATGTTATAACATACTCATTTTTTTTCATAAAATCTATTTGTTTTTCAAGTTTCTCTTTTTCCCAAGTATCATCACTATCTAAAAAAGCTAAAAAAGAACCTGTAGCCATTTTTAAAGCTACATTTCTTGCATTTGAAACACCTGCATTTTTTTCAGTCCTAATATATTTTATTCTTTCATCTTTTTCTGAATATGATTTTGCTATTTCAGAAGAAGAGTCCGTAGAACAATCATCGACAATTATCATTTCCCAATCTTTATAAGTTTGGTTAAGAACTGATTCTATTGTGCTTACAATGTATCTTTCAGAATTATACATGGGAGTAATTATAGATACTAAATTTTCTTTCATATCATCGTCCTCATTATTTTTTATTATTTATTTAATTTTTCTAATATTGAATCACAAATTCTTTTACAGTTTTCATTATCATTATATTTGAAAAATTTATTTCTTGCATCCTTTTGACTTTTAGTTACTTCAAATCCACTTTCTATTATTTTAGTAAGTTCTTCTACTGCTTGATCTTTATTATATGCAACTGATGCAAACATTTCATTATCTAAATCTATATATGAATCTACTTCTTTTTTATACTTCTCTACATCAAATTGATAAAAAAGTATAGGTCTATCCATATACATAAAATCCATTGCTACCCCTGAATAATCTGTTATATTTGCTATTGAAGATGTTATTTCATCTGCCAAAGTAACATCTTTATCTAAAAAGATTATTCTTTTACCTGTTATATTTTCTTTTATATCATCTATAAATTCATGCATTAAGTGATGCATATAGAATTTTATATTTGCATTATTTTTTTCTAAAACTTCATTTAATCTTTCATCATTTAAAAATATCATTATATTTTTAAAATATTCCGTATCTGTAAATTTTTTTTCTCCAAATTTTATCCAATCTCTCCAAGTTGGCATGTATAAAATATCTCTATTTTCTGGTCTTTTATTTAATGGTAGATTATCCTGTCTTGCACTCCCTAAAACTAAAACAGCATTTTTATCCATATCCCACTCATTTACCATTATATCCCTTTCAAAATCAGATATAGCTGTTGCCATATTATAACTTCTCATTAAATTATCTATAATATTTTTTAATTTTGCATTCATTGGTTTTCTTTTCTTAAAACTTATAGCTCCATGATTTAAAAATACTTTAAATGTTTTTTTATGGAACCTATTTAATACAGGTACTACAAAATTATATGGTGCTATATCAGCAGAAGGTGCATGAGAAAAAATTATAGCCTCAGAATTATAATAGTATAAATAATTTTCTATACTTCCTTTTATAAGCTTATTGCCTGGAATTTTATCTTTTACTTTACTATTTTTATCTATTACCCAATATATATCTATTTCTTTATGATTTTTTAAAATATATTCATATAAAAACTTAGAATTATCATCATATATATCTCCAGAGTGTCCACCTATTAACCATATTCTTCTATTTTTAAATTTATTCTTATTAAATGGATAGAGTAAAAAAGCTACAATCATATTGAGTAATATTTTTATTTTATTCATCATAAATTTACCTCATCTATCTTTATAATTTATATTTTCTAAATCCTTCTATTCTTCCTTTTATAGTAGCTTGATGATAATCTCTATCTTTATTTAAAATTATCCCTCCAATATTTCTTATCAATTTATATGCCATAACCTTTATAAATTTATAATTTTTTCTGTAGACAATTTCTTTTTTACAAAGAGCACCAAATCCTCTACCATAATTAAAATCTCTATTATATTTATCTTTTGATTTAGAGTGTTTTTTTGCTGGATGATATATTATATTATCTCCAAAATATTTTCCTCTATATCCCCTACTCAATAAATCTAAAACATAATCCGTTTCTTCGCCTGCTCCAAATTCAGCTCCAACACCTAATCTCTCATCAAACTTAGTGTAATTTTCTTTTTTACCAAAATTCACAAAAAATGTTATTGAGCATACTGTTTTAGATATGTTTGTACTTTCTATTTCACAAATCCCCTCATTCATTTTTATAAATGAATCAATCTTATTAAAATCCATAGTTTTGCAGCTGTATATTTTATAATCTTTATTTTCTTTGAAAAAATTAGTTACTTTCTCTAATGTATCCAATTCGTATACGCAATCATCGTCTGGAAAAGCAATGATTTCTCCTTTAGCTGCATCAATACCTATATTTCTATTATAACTTAATCCTAATTTATCACTTTTTATATATTTTATATCGATTTTATCTTTATATTTATCTGCTATGCATTTTACTTTATCATTATCATTTTGATCTACTATTATTAATTCAAAGTTTTTGTACGTTTGATTTTCTAAACTATCCATTAATAAAGGTATTTCATCATATCTATTTAATGTTGGCATTATTAATGATACTAGCATTTTTTTCTCTCCTAATTTTATTTTTTA
>NZ_JARIBH010000033.1 GCF_029264495.1 Peptacetobacter sp. | reverse complement strand
TTTATATTTCCCCAGTGACCAAAGAATTAAAGATTTCCATTTTCCACCTATAACTTCTAAAGTAACTTCTATCTCACATCTATAATTAGAACAACTTACTTTATTATTTCTATCTTCTGGCATACCTAAATCTCCTTCTTTTTAAACTTATACAATATATTATAACATAATTTTCATTTCCTAATGTCTTTATAACTTGAAGATAATAAGAAGTATTTCTATAAATAAAAAAGACTATTATCTATATATAATAGTCTTTAGTTTATCTATCCTATTGTTATAGTGTTTGAAGCAGATTTTAAAGTTTCAACTATATCATACATATTGCTTACACTTCCTGCTTGTAATTTATCTTTTAAATCGTAATAATCTAAACAAGTTCCACAAGAAATAACTGTAACACCTTTTTCTTCTAATATTTTAAGATTTTCTATTGTTGCTTCATTTTCTGTAGATAAAGTAACTCCTCCATTGACTAACACAACAGCTTTTGGATAAGGTTTTGTTTCTGTTAAAGTATATATAAATCCTTTTATAAGAACTTTTCCAAGCTCATCATTACCAGAACCCATTTTATCTGATGTTATTAAAACAACTTGGTCAGATAACTCTTCATTATTTTCTACTTCAACTTCTGCTGAAGCTTCTCCTTTTATTATCTGTACATCTATTTCATCATCTTCTTCTCTTATAACACTAACCTCACATTTAAGTGAATTTGCTAATTTAAAAAGATTTTCCTTAGCAATTGTATTATCTACTGTAGTAACTACTACACCTTCTGTTAACTTATCCAATTCCTTTTTTGTATTTATAACAGGTTTTGGACAAGCAAGTCCTCTTGCATCTACTTTTATACTCATTATCTTTCACCTCATTTAATTATTCTAATCATAATATATCATATTAAATTACATATTTTATCTTTATAATTATAGTTATTTTCTATATTCTTATAGATTTAATATATTAAATCTCGATAATACATATTATATTCATAATATATTAAATTTTGGTTACAAATTCTTCACAATAAATAATAAATAAATTTTTATTGTAATTTTTTTGTATAATTTAATTAAGACTATATGTAGTATAATATATATATAGAATATTACATAATTATAGATATAAGTTTATATATAATAAAAACTATATACAAATATCTAAAAATAATAAGTGAGGAGGATAAGATTATGAAATTCAAAAAATTAACATCACTTCTTGTAGCTTTTGTTATCTCACTATCATTTGTAGCTTGTGGTAAAGTTGATTCTGAATCTAAAACTGATGATAAAAATAAAACTGACCAAGCTGTACCTTATGATGAAAATGATAAAGACAAAGATGATAAAAACGATAAAGATGATAAAGATCAAATCGAAATCCATAAAAAATATGATGAAAAGAAAGATAAAGCCGCTAAAAAAGAATTTGTTGTTTACAGCTATGATGTGGATGATGACGAATTAGTAGCTAATATATATAGAACTGATAAATTAACTCCACAAATTATTTTCGATAAATTAAAAGAATTAGGTGTTGTAACTAAAAACGCTAAAATGAATAGCTTTGATATAAGTGAAGCTGATGGAGTTGACACTGGTTTCTTAGATGTAAACAAAGACTTTTTAAATCCTAAACTAGGAAGTTCTGCTGAAGGACTTATGTTAGATGCAGTTGCACAAAGCTTTATCGGAAACTTACCTGTAGATCAAATTCAACTTTCTGTTGATGAAGGTATATATGAAAGTGGACATATAGTTTTAGATGCTGGAGATTTCTTAAAACCAACAAATAAAAGTATTAACAATTCAGTAGATAAAAATGATAATGAAGATGTAGAAGCTGACGAAAATTAATATATTTTCCATAGAAAAAGAGCTATCAAATTGATGGCTCTTTTTTATTTTATTAATTATTATTAATTTATTTATACTTACTATTAATTTTACTCTCCCATTAACATATTTATAATCATTTCTAAATCTTCATCACTATAATATTCTATCTCTATCTTTCCATTTTTCTTTCCTTTAACTATATTTACTTTTGTACCAAGTACATTTCTTAAAGTATCTTCTGCTTCCATAGTGAATAGGTCTTTTTCATATACTGTATTTTCTCTTTTTTTAGTATCTTTCTTTTGAATATTCTTTACAATAGATTCTAAATCCCTTACAGATAAATTATCTCTAAGTATCTTATCTGCAAGCCTATTTTGTTCTTCCTCATCATTTATTCTAAGCAAAATCTTCCCATGTCCTGAACTAATCTCACCTTTATCTAATAAATCAAGAGATTTTTTGTATAAATTTAAAAGTCTTAAACTATTTGTAATATAAGGTCTACTTTTCCCTATAGTTTCTGACAATTCTTTTTGTGTTAAACTATATTTTTCTATTAATCTTTTGTACGCTTTACTTTCTTCAACAGGGCTTAAATCCTCTCTTTGTAAATTCTCTATTATAGCCATTTTATCTATTTCTTCATAAGTTACATCTTTTATTATAACTGGAACTTTTTTCATTTTTAATTTCTTACAAGCTGTAAAACGTCTTTCACCTGCAATTATCATATATTCTTTATTCTCATCTTCTTTAACTAATATCGGTTGAAGAAGTCCATATTGCTCTATTGATTTTGCTAATTCATCTATTTTTTCTGAATCAAAATTTTTCCTAGGCTGATTTTCATTTGGATATATTTTATATATTTCTATCTCTTCTATCTTTTCCATAATATAATCTCTTTTGATACCTTTCTAAATTTTTCATTTAAATTAATTAATCTCATTATATCATATCTAAAACCTATTGTTCTTAATGTATCTTTATTCCAGCTTGAATTACAAAATTTTATTAAAATAAAAGCCTAGAGAAATTACATCTCTAGGCTTTTTGATTAACTTTATTTTCTTTCATTTAAAGAAAGAATTTTTTAGACTTTATTTTCTTTTACGTCTATTTTTTCTACTTCTTCTACCACTTCTTGTGATAGTTTTTTTGTTATTTCTTCTTATCG
>NZ_JARIBH010000050.1 GCF_029264495.1 Peptacetobacter sp. | reverse complement strand
TTATTTTAAAAATCTTCTGACTTTTTAAATCATTATACTAGGAATGATACTTTCATATCATTCCTAGATATTAACTAAGTCATTGCTATGTGGTATAAATACATATACCTATACTCAATCCTTTTATTTACTCAATACTTTTTAAATCGTTTGATTTATTTTAATACGAAACCGTATTTAACTGGGTCTTCTTCATCTATTAAGAAGTTATTGAATCCTGTTATCCAAGCAGAACCAGTTATTTTTGGTAATACTGCATCAAATTCGCCAACTTTAGTAGTTCCTACTATTTCACCTTCGAATAGAGTTCCTAATATACTTTCGTAAACGAATTTTTCACCTTCTTTTAATTCTCCTCTAGCATGTAAAGTTGCTAATTTAGCACTTGTTCCTGTTCCACATGGAGATCTATCAACCTGTCCTTGTCCGAATATAACAACATTTTTATAAGTTGCTTCTGGATTAGTTGGTTCATCCCATATTTCAACTAGGTCTACAGTTTTTATATGTTCTAGAGTTGGATGCTGTATTTCTATTTCTCTATTTATTATATCTCTTAATTCCATTGCTAAATCAGTTAATCTATTAGTATTTTTTGGTATTATTTCTAATCCTAACTGTTTTGCATTAACTATAGCAAAGAATGATCCACCAAATGATATATCAAATTTAACTTTACCAACACCTGGTAATTCTACTTCTTGATCTTTTTTGTATAAGAATGCTGGAACATTGAATATAGAAACAGATTTAACTTTTTCATTTTCAACTCTTACATCACCTTTTATTATTCCTGCAGGAGCTTCCATAACTACTTTAGTTATAGGTTCTTCCATTGGAACTACACCAGTTTCAACTGCAACTGTCATTGCACCTATTGAACCGTGACCACACATGTTAAGGTATCCGCCACCGTCCATAAATATTATACCAAAGTCAGCTTCTGGATCACATGGCTGTGTCATAACTGAACCAAACATATCATTATGTCCTCTTGGTTCTAACATTATAGCTGTTCTTATATGATCTAGATGATCTTCTAAGTACTGTTTTTTTTCTGGCATTGTATTACCTTTTATATTAGGTATTCCACCTACAACTATTCTAGTTGCTTCTCCAGCTGTATGAGAGTCTATAGCTTGAATTGTTCTGCTAAATTTCATAACAATTTCCCCCTTAGTTTATTGCCTTTGGCAATTATATTTTAAGTCTTTAATAGACTTATTTACGATTTTAATTTTGTTAATTATAAAATAAACTATCTTTTATAAAATATATATTACTATACATTTTTAATATTATACTTTTATATTATCTACTTAATATAGTTTTTACTTAATAATTTTATTCGACTACACCTATATTATATAATATATTCTTTTTTTTGTCATCTATTTGACAATAATTTTTTTATCATTTTTTTATTATTCATAAATATTATCTATGAATTCGATAGAATAAAAATATTTGTATATTATTTTATATTCTGAATTTTTTATCTTTAATTATTATAATAAAATTTTATTTTCCCTGCTTTCTCATTTTTAATTTTAAGAAAGCAAGAGCTTTTCTAGCATCTGTTTTATCTACATTATTTTCACCAACAATTTCAGTTTCTGTTCCAGATTCTGATTTGTTAATATCTATAATTGTATCCATATACTGATTAGTAACTACAAACTTAGCATTTGTTCCATTAAAAGTAACACCTACTGTAGGTATTCCTCTTTTTCCAATTTCTTCAAAAGTATTTGCATAATCTACATGAGAATTTCCCCATCCATCTGCAGACAATATAACACCATCTGCTCTCATTGCTTCAAGCCATTGAGCTGCTCTCTGACCAACAAGATTTTTATACTTATTGTCTTGTGGTGTACCAACTACTAATACACCTAAAAGATCTATATCTGTATCATCAGTACAAATTTCTAAAATAGGGTCTCTAAAGTGATGTAAAGATGTTTCTTTTGTTGAAGGTCCTATACCCATAAAAAATCATCTCCTTCCTTATACTAATGCTCTTAGAGCACCATCTCTGTATTCATTAGGAGAAAGTATCATCGGCATATTGCACATATCTATTATAGATGTTCCTCCTTCAAATCCACTTGGTTCATCAGAGAATAACTGATTATCATACATAGCTCCTTGACCAGCAATTTGCTTAACTATTACAACTTTCTTTCCTCCAGGTCTTACTTTATCAAAAAATTCATGAGATTCAGTCGCATGTCTTCCATCTTCTCTTTTCAATATAGCTCTAATATCCTGAATAAAATCATCACATGCTTTAAAAGCTGCATTTGGAAGATGTCTATCAAAAGGAAGTCCTCCTTTTAAGGTAACATCCATGTGTATTATATAATCATTTTCTGATGGAGTACCACATTTTCCTAAAACCATTTGTTCATCCAATCTACCTTCAGATGAACCAAATTCATGCATTTGTCTTCCATCCTCATCAACACCTGTTAGCATTACATATACACCTGTTAATGTATGTGTAAGTCCTTCTCCAAGCGTTCCTAATACTTTAGTAGATATTGGTATAATATCCATTATTGTATTTATTTCTCTATCATATCCTGATGGATTTTTTTTCTTAGGTTCTATTATTTCTAGTTTTATATCAGTTATTAAATCATCTGCATCTATAAGTTCTTTAACTCTATCTTTATTAAGTACAAGTTTTTTCCCTTTTAATATGACATTTGAACCCATTTCAATGTCTTCTATATGAAAAGATTTAATAGCTAATCGTCTCATTACTATTTCTTCCATAATATTAACCACCTTTTTTTAAACCCCCTCTCCATTTGCATGGAAAGGGGGTATTTTATTTAATGGATAAAACCACTATTTTAATTATAAATAATTATATAGCAGCATGGTATTCAAATGGTAATGGAACTATTTTACCAGCTGATGGTATTTCTATTAGCTGCTGTAAAGTAGCTTTTAATATACCTGTCTGCATTTCTACATTGTGAGGTTCACCAGCATTAGCACCCATTGGAACTATTGGAGCAACTGCTCTTGGAGATCCATTCTGTCTAACTACTGGAGGTAAAGCTGCTATTATTATTGTTGGTATACCAGCTTCTTCTATTGCTCTCTGCACGATCACGGCAGTTCTATGGCAAGTACCTCAACCAGCTGTCATAACTACACCATCAACATTTTCGTCTTTTAATCTAGCTGCTATAGCTGGACCAGTTTCTTCTGTGAATACGTGCTGGTTTCCACCACCACCCATGAATGTGTAGTGCATTGGTGCAACACCTTTTATAAATCCTTCTTTAGCAAGTTCGTGTAATCTTTCTATTGGGAACATGCAGTTAACGTCTCTGTTAACGTCAGAGTTGTCATATCCACCATGAGATACCATTAAATCAGCTGGAGTAGCTGTGTCTGGTACCATTCTGAAAGATGTATCACCAGCTAGGTTAAATCTTTCATCAGATTTCATATGTACACCTGCAGCTGAAGCTAACGCTATAACCATATCTTTTAATTCTTTAGTTACAGGAGTCCAAACTGGAGGAGGTGTTATTGGAACGAATATTTCAGACTGAAGTCCTTTTACTGTTGTAAGACTCATTTTATTATCTCTCCCTTCAAAACTAAAACTTAAATATATATTTTTAAGTTTGTGTTGTCTGCGATTTTAGATTTCTTATTTGCTTTCTTCTATTTCTTTTAGAAGTTGCTTTTTAAGATTTTCTCTTTTTGTTTGTTCAATTCTTGCGAATTTTTCTCTTTCTCTCAGAATGTTGGCTACGTACTCAGGATTTGGTTCTTGACTTAATACCTCAGGATAACTTAGCATAAATCCAACCTCTTGTCCTATTTTAGGTTCGTAGTCAGTTATAAGCATTCTGCTAGGTATTTTGAACTGTCCAAGTCTACCTTTTAGGTCTATAGTAAATGCACCGTCGTGTATTTCAACTATAACACCTTCTACGTATGTTTCTGAAGAGATATATCTTAATTTTTCCATCTAGATACCTCTTTCTTGTTAGTTCAATTTATTTTATATTATAGTTTGAAATTAGATATTATTTTTCTAATTCTTTTACTTCAACTATTCCTGCTTCTATATCATCTTTTTCGTAGATTTCTCTTCTTTTTCTTGATATAGGTAATACAGTTTCATTGTCTTCTAATTCAACTTTTATTCCTAATTCTTTTTCTATAGCTTCTATGTTGTTTAATTTAACGTTTGGATTCCATTTTCTTTCTGGAGCTTTAACTTCAACACCAGCCATAGCATCTTTAAGCATACACATTATTCTTATTGCATCTTCTGGAGCTAATGTGTTGTTTGCTAATATTTCATTTTCTATACCTTGTCTAGATTTGTTGTTATCTACCATGTGAGTCATGTATTTGTTACCAACAACTAGAGCACCCTGAACAGCTGAGTAAGAAACACCAACTACTGGTACTCCTCTCATACCTATCTGTTCTATATGAGAAGCGAAGTCTATATGGTTGTTACCGAATCCTTCTGTAGTAACTACAGCCCCGTCAACTTCCATAGCTTCAACTAACATACCTAATCTTCTAGATACATAGAATTTTTCAGAGTTAGCCTGTGGAGATCCTACGAATACAACACCTACTAAATCTACTTCTTCATCTTCCATAGCTCTTATTACTAATGGTTCTCTCCAGTAATGTCTAGACATTTCTTTTGAAGCAGGTCCTATACAAGTTAATGCATGTATACCACCATCTAATACTTCAAGTGGAGATAAAACAACTGGAACGTTTCCTAAGTCAACGTTAGGTCTAGCACCTAATGTACCAACTGGTTCAGATGGTAATATTAAGTTATCGTGCATTGCACCCTGTCCCATTATTTCTTTAACTATAACTATTTTCTTTTTACCTTCTCTTCTGAACTGATCTATAGTCTGAGTATTTACTACTAAAGCATCATCAGCTTTCTTTAAGGCTTCTCTTATTTCCTGAGTTATATAGTCAAATGCTTTGTGAGCTGCTAGAGGTCCTGGTCTTTCCATGTTAGTACCTTCTTTTATAGTAACCTGACCTTTTATGAATATTTCACCTTTTTCAGCTGCACCTGGTCTACCCCACATCATTGTAGTAGCCATTTCACCTTCAGAAGAACCGAATTCACCTATCTGAACTCCGTTTGCATCTGTTCCTGATAATACCATTATAGCACCATCTATAGTTCTAGTGATACCTTCTCCAAGTTCACCTTCTTCTTTAGTTGCTATTGGCTGTATATCAAGTATAGCTTCTGAATATTCATTGTATCTGTCTGGAGTTATTATATCTAACTTCATATCATATACTAATTCTTCAGTTGCTACTGCTTCTGCACATAATTCTTCAGGATTTCTTATAGTTAAAGTTGTTCCTTCTATTTTAGTTTCTTCACCAAATACAACTTTTTCTATTTTGAAATGTTTTTTAGTTAAACTTCTTAATAATTTTGTTTCTTCTTTTTTAGCTTCTTCAACTGCTGGAGCTGCTGCTACTGCTGCTTCTGCTACTGGAGCTGCACCCATAGCTGCTGCTACACCTAAAGGTATTTCTAAGTTTATATCTTTACCTTCTCCTATGTGAAGTTTTAATACTCCACCGTTTGCTGCTGGAGCTGCTGCTACTGGAGCTGCTGCTACTGGAGCTACTTCGGCTACTTCAACTTCTTCTTCTTCAACTACTTCTTCTCCTGCTGAGAATCCTTCAGCGTTTTCTGGAGTAAGAGCTGTTAAAGCATCACAAGTTGCTGTTAATTTAGCACCTAAAACCTGTCCTATTGTTAATGTGTTTTCTGGTAGAACTAATAATCCTGATTCAACTAAATCTGGGAATATAGCTGGATCTTCTAAGTTTGATGGTTCTACTACTGTACCCGCTTCAAATCTGCAGCAAGTTACTGCTGGATCATTAGCATGGGCCTGAGCTGTTTCTACAGTTATTGACATAGCAAAATACCTCCTAAAATGTTATTTTTTTATCTAATCCTTGTACAACACTTTTCAGCAATTGTACTGTGATTATCCGGTGCTCATTTTAGAGCACCGGTAGATTACTATGTAATTTATATATTATGAAATTATCATAATTTGCTATTATTGTTTTAGGGTTATATCCCTAATTAAAATTTGTACTATTCTTTTGAGCTTATATCTACATTATACGACTATTTTTTTCTTCTGTATAGTCTATGTCCACCAGCTCTTAATGAATGATCTGTACTGTGATATACAGGCAATCCTAACCTAGGTGCCACTTGCATAACAGTATTTGTTCAGTCTTCACAGTTACTTATTAGTAACGCTTCTGCACCCTGGCTTTTTAATTTTAAAACTGTTTCAGCCTGTCCTGGACACATACCTGGAAGTGAACATCTATATCTTCCTCTACCATCATCAGTCATTCTCTTACATCTTTCTTCTGCAACTACTTCTGCACCCATAAGAGAAGCTATTTCATGTAGTCTTGGTTCTTGAGCACCACATTCACATGATATGATACCTAATTTTCTTTTTTCTTGCATTAATGGCATAGATACTATTATACCACCTAATGTTTTTACTACTGGTGCATCTAGTTCACCATGTTTTCCTGTGAAAGGTCCACCAAGAACTATTTCACCATATGGTTCTAATATTCCACCACATTGATCTATAAAGTAACTTACTGGCATTCCTATTGGAACATTTAAGAATACTCTACCAGTTTGAGCATCTACATCTTTAACTCTACCAGCAACTGTTAAATCTTTTGTTATAACTGGTTTTCTTTCTTCTATTGCAGCAACTACATTTTTAACTGTTTCAACATTTGATATTATAGCTTTTGCTACACTTGGAAGCTGACCTGGTTCTAGTTCAACTCCTAATATTTCTCTAACTATAACTCTTTCATCTCCTGCTGGATACATATTTGGAAGATATTTTATTTCTATATTTTCTTCATTTTTAGTTGCTTTTCCTAAAGCTATAAGTGCTTTAGTATGATGAGGTTTTATAGCTATATAACCTTTTGCAGCTTTAGTTATTTCAAGAAGATATTTAAGTCCTCTTACTAACTCTTCTGCATGTTCTTCTATATATGCCATATTGTGAGCAAGTATAGGTTCACATTCAGCTGCATTTACTATTACATAACCGCCTTCTATATCACCTTTGAATTTTACTCCTGCTGGGAATCCTGCTCCACCAGCTCCTACAACACCTGCTTCTATTATTGCATCAAGATAAGAATCTGTTTCTTTTATCTTAACGAATTCTTCAGGCTGTTCTTCATCCGCTTCTATTAGTATCGCTGTTTCAGTTATTTCTTTAACTGTTCCGTATACTGAAGAATGAATGTTAGCACCTAGACCTGTTGGGCTTGCTATTAGCTGACCTTTTTTAACGTGTTCTCCTACTTCTACCACTGGCCGGCAAGGTGCACCAACATGTTGTCTTAGTTCTAATCTAAGTACCATATTAAATCACCCCCATATTAATCTGTCGCATTATTTATTATAAGCAATTTCTGTGCCAAAATTAATAACTAATCTTTTTTTATATAATATCATTGAAATTGCTTAAAATCAAGTTTAATCTTTGAGATAATTATACCAATTTATAGTTAATAACGCAACCGTTTACATAGTTATTTTCGTCTATTTTTCGACATTTTTATGTTTTTTCTCTATATTTTTCCCAATTTTATAGTCAGTATTATTCATTTTTTAATACTCATTAGATAATTATATAACTTATGTCTATTTTTAGACTATATGTCGAAAAATAGACATATTTTTTATTTTTATACTCTTATATTTTGCTATATCTTTTTTTTATAGTTAATTTTTGATTTTTTATAAGTTTTTATATAAATTAATTATTTTATTTAATTCCATATAATTCTAATTTGTAATATAGCGTTGTTCTAGGTATATTTAATATTTTTGCTGCTTTTGCTTTATTTCCTTTAGATAATTCTAAGGCTTTTGTAATATTTTTTATTTCTAATTTTTCTGTTGCTGATTTTAAATCCAGCGGATATTCTTCCTCTTCTATATCTATTTTTGTACTATTTATTATATAACTAGGTATATCATCCTTTTTTATAATTGTTGAATCCGATAATACAACCATATTTTCTACTGTATTTTTAAGTTCTCGTATATTACCTTTCCATTTATAATTTTCTAGAATTTTATATGCTTCTTTACTTAAAGTAAGTTGTGGTTTCCCATTTTCTTTACACATTTCATCTAAAAAACTATGTAATAATATTCCTATATCCTCTTTGCGCTCTCTAAGAGGAGGTATCTTTATTTCAACAACATTTAATCTATAGTATAAATCTTCTCTAAATTTTTCTTCTTTTACCATTTTTTCTAGATCTTTATTTGTTGCTGAAATTATTCTAGGATTAATTTTTATAGTTTTTTCTCCACCAACTCTTCTAATTTCTTTTTCTTGTAAAACTCTAAGTAATTTTGCTTGCATATTTAACGGTAAATCTGCTATTTCATCGAGAAATACAGTTCCATCTTTTGCTAATTCAAAAATTCCACTTTTACCTTTTTTATTGGCTCCTGTAAATGCACCTGATTCATATCCAAAAAATTCACTTTCAAAAAGTTCTGCTGGTATAGCACTACAGTTTACTGGTACAAATGCACCTTTTCTTCCACTACACTCATGAATAGCTCTCGAAAAAACTTCTTTCCCTGTACCACTTTCTCCCCATATAAATATACTACTACTAGTTTTTGCAACTTGTTTAGCTATAGCTTTAGCTCTTTCTATCTTATCACTTTTACCTAATATCTTTGCAAATATGCCATTAGATAAATTTTTCATTTCATCTTGTAAGTATTTTAATTTTTCATTTGTTTTTTCAAGTTCAAATGATAAATTTCTTGCTTCTGTAACATCTAATTCTGTACAGACAACACCAACAAATTCTCCTCCAAAAAATATTGGATTTGCATGAACTAAACCATACATATCTTGTTTTTTATATGTAGAATATACATCACTTATTCCAATTCTTCTTCTAAGAACTCTTTCACAAATTGTATTTTCTAAATAATCACTTATTGGTTTTCCAACTATATCTTCTGATTTTATATCATATCTTTCTTCCATAAAACTATTCCAAAGAATAACAATTCCATCTTCATTAACTGCACATATACCTTCTTTTATCTGACCTATTATATATTTTAAAGTTATTCCATAATCTTCAAGTTGCATGTATAGATAATCTCTTATATGTTCTTGTCTTAAGATACCTTCTATTTTTCCATTTTCTAAAACTGGTAAAATACCTATATTTTCTTTTATCATTAGGTCTCTACACTCATCTATTATCATACCTTTTTCAACAGATATAACTTTTTTCTTCATAACATCTTTTACTTTTATTTTATCAGTATCATCATTTAAGTTTAAATTATGAATATCTGTTATAGATATTACTCCGCTCATAATATTTTCATCATTTATTGCAATTATAGTTTTTTTATTTGATTTTATTATTTCACTAATAGCAACTTTTACCGATTCATTTTCATTTATGGTATTGAAATTTATATCCATAACATCTTCAACTTTTTTTAATTCTGGTATAGAAAACATAGCATCTCCTTTTTAAATAATTTATATTCTGAAAAAATAATTTTTATTTATATATTAATTATATCATATTTAAATAATTCTATCTTTTATCTTGCATTTAAAATACTATAAATTCTCTTTAATTTTATTCAATTTTAGTTTAATATATTAAATAGATAGATATTGAGGAGGAATGATTAAATGTTTGAAAACTCATCAGAGGAAGTTATATATCATAAACTTTTGATTTTACATATACTAAAAAAAGCTGCAATGCCTTTAACTAATTCTCAAATAACTCAAGTTGTATTAGATACTGAGATGATGAATTATTTTTCTTTACAATCTCTTCTTTCTGAATTGACTGACAGCAAATTGATAACAACTTATAAAGAATCTGGAAAAGAATACTATACATTAACTTTAAATGGAGAAGATTCTCATGACTATTTTTCTTCTCGAATACCCGAATCTGTAATGGAAAAAGTTGATAAATATATTAATTTAAATAAAGGTAATCTTCTTGCAGATACTCAGATAAAATCCAGTTTTGTAAAACAAAGTGACAATGAGTTTATCGTTAATTTAAGAGTTGTTGAAGAACAGTCTAACCTTATTGATTTAAACTTAAATGTTTCTTCAGAAAAACAAGCTAATAATATTTGTAATAACTGGAAGAAAAATGCTTCTGATATGTATACAGAAATTATATCTCTTTTAGTAAAAGATAGAAATTATTAATTAAGACTTAATTTTGTTGCTTTTTTAATATTAAAATGATAATATATAAAAATATATTTACATTTTAATATTTTATTTTTTAACTATTAAGATGTAATTTTATATTTATTTATATATTTTGTAGGGAGGAAATAAGATGAAAGAAATTACATTTAAACCAAGTGGTGTATGTTGCAAAATGATGACTTTTGAAATAGATGATGAAAATAAATTACATAATGTAAACTTCACTGCTGGTTGTAACGGAAATCTTAAAGGAATAGCTAAATTAGTAGAAGGTATGGATGCTAGATATGTTTCTGAATTATTAGCAGGAAACACTTGCGGAAATAGAAATACTTCATGTCCTGATCAGCTTTCAAAAGCTATTGCTGAAAATTTATAAATATTTTAATGTTTTAATTTATATTTAAAAATCCCCGATTTATTTAATCGGGGATTTTTTATATATTTATTTTTATTTACTTACATTTGGAGATAAAGGCATATTCCATGATTCATGATCTGTATGAAGAAGTTTATGTGCTTTTTCTGACATAGGTTCTCCAAGATAATCAGAATATACTTTTATTATAGATGGATTTTCATGAGAGAATCTTAAATTAGATTTTTTATCTAATTTATAAAGATTGTTAACTCTATTTTCAGTATTTTTTTCAATTCTGTTTATAGGTTGACCACCTCCACCAGAACATCCACCTGGACAAGCCATTACTTCTACAAAGTCATATTCTACTTCACCATTTCTTATAGCTTTCATTAATCTGTCTGTATTTCCAAGACCACTTACTACAGCAGTTCTTATTATGCTACCATTTATTTCTATTTCAGATTCTTTCCAACCTTCCATGCCTCTTGCTTCTTTAAATGCATCTGGATCTGGGTTTTCACCTGTTACTAGATAATATGCTGAACGAAGTGCAGCTTCCATAACTCCACCTGTAGCACCAAATATTACTCCAGCACCTGTACCAACACCTAAAGGCATATCAAATTCTTCTTCTACAAGATTTTTAGCATTTATATGTTCTGCTCTTATCATTCTATCTACTTCTCTTGTAGTTATAACAACATCTACATCTTTATCTGCTTCTGTGTCATTTATAGTAGGAATATCACATTCATGTTTTTTAGCCACACAAGGCATTATAGATATTGAATATATTTTATTTGGATCTACATTTAATAAATCTGCGTAGTATGATTTTGTTATTGCACCAAACATCTGCTGTGGTGATTTTGCTGTAGATAATAAATCAACCATATCTGGATAGTGTGATTTCATATGTCTAACCCAACCTGGACAACATGATGTAAACATTGGGAATTTACTATTTTCTTTATTTTTTAATTTATGTACAAATTCGCTTCCTTCTTCCATAATTGTAAGGTCTGCACTAAATGTTGTATCAAATATGTAATCAAATCCCATTTTTCTAAGAGCTGCAACAAGTTTTTTGACTGTAGCTTCTTCTCTTTCAAGTCCTAAAGATTCACCCCAAGCTGCTCTAACTGCTGGAGCTACTTGTACTACTGTTATTTTTTCTGGATCTGCAAGAGCTTCAAATACTTTATCCACATCGTCTCTTGCTCTTAGTGCACCCACTGGACAGTGAGTTATACACTGACCACAAAGTGAACAATCTGCTTCTTCTATTTTTCTATTTAAAGAAACTTCTACGTCTGTTCTAGAACCTGTATTTGATACATCCCAAATTTTAACATTTTGTATTTTATCACATACTTGTATACATCTCATACATTTTATACATTTTGCTGTATCTTTTATAAGAGGGAAATTATTATTCCATGGTTTTCTTTTAAATTTCTGATTATATGGTAAATCTATTATACCTAAATCATTAGAAATTGTTTGTAATTCACAATTTCCACTTCTTACACATGTAGCACATCTGCAATCATGCTGTGATAATATTAATTCTACATTTGTTTTTCTAGTTTCTCTTACTTTTGGACTGTTAGTTTTTATAACCATACCATCTTTTACAATATTATTACAAGCTGTAACTAATTGGTTACAACCTTCAACTTCTACAACACATACTCTACAAGCTCCAATTTCATTTAAATCTTTTAAATAGCAAAGAGTAGGTATGTTTATTCCTGCTATTTTAGCAGCATCTAATATTTTAGTACCTTCTTGTACTTCTATTTCTATTCCATCTATTGTTAATTTTACCATCTCTCTACTCTTCCTCCTCTGAATGATCCGAAACCAAATTTATCACATCTTAAACATCTTGAAGCTTCTTGCATTGCACCTTCACAAGTCATACCACATTCTATTTCTTCAAAGTTTGTCTTACGTTCTGCAGCAGGTTTTTCTGTTATATTAACTCTACCACAAGGTGCTTTGTCTTCTAAGCTTACATTTGGTATTTCTACATCACATTCTATAGTATGGTTGAATCCTAGATAGCTATCTATATTTGCAGCTGCTACTTTTCCTGCTGCTATAGCTTTTATAACTGTTGAAGGTCCTGTTGCACAGTCTCCACCAGTAAATACTCCCGGTAAATCTTTAATTGAAGTATTTTCTAAAGATACTAATGTACCCCATTTAGTTGGAATACCGAAATCTTCATAGTCTTTATATTCTATATTTTGTCCTATAGCTACTATAACTATATCACATTCTATTCTTTCTTCAGGTAAATCTGCTTTAACAGGTCTTGGTCTACCCCGTGAATCCATTTTTCCGATTAACTGAGGTTGTGTCCAAAGTGCTGTTACTTTTCCATTTTCATCACTTTCAACTCTAACTGGAGCTTGAAGTGTTACAAGATCGCATCCTTCTGCTTCTGCACCTTCTATTTCTTCAAGTAATGCAGTCATATCATCTTTTCTTCTTCTATACACTATTTTTACATCATCTGCTCCTAGTCTAACTGAAGATCTTGCTGCATCCATAGCAACATTTCCTCCACCTATAACAGCAACTTTTTTTCCTGTAAAATCAGGTTTTTCTCCTAATCCTATGTTATGAAGCATTTCAACAGCAGATATAACACCTTCACTGTCTTCTCCATCCATACCAAGTTTTTTATCAAGCTGAGCTCCTATTGATATGAACATTGCATCATATTCTTCATTTAATTCTTTTAATGTAATATCTTTACCGATATTTACACCATATTTAACTTCTACTCCTGTAGAAAGTATTGCATCTATATCTTCATGAAGTCTTGCTTCTGGTAAACGGTACTCTGGTATACCAAAATGAAGCATTCCTCCTAATTTGTTTTCTCTTTCAAATACAACAGCTTTATGTCCCATTAATGATAAATAATAAGCTGCAGTAAGTCCTCCAGGACCTCCTCCTATTATTGCAACTTTTTTACCTGTTGATGGTGCATTTTCTGGAACAGGAACTATTCCTGAATTATCAACTGCATATCTTTTTAAAGCTTTTATATTAATAGAATCATCTATCATATTTCTTCTACATTTTGCTTCACATGGATGTTCACATACAAGAGCACATGCTGTTGGGAATGGATTATCTTTTCTGATTAATCTTACAGCATCTTTATATCTACCTTCTTTTATAAGTGCGATATATCCTGGAATATCTACTCCTGCTGGACATAGAGCTACACATGGAACTGCTTGTTCTTTATAACCACGAACACATCTATTTTTTGTAATATGTTCAATATAGTCTTCTCTAAATCCTTTTACTCCTTTTAAAACCATTTTTGCTGCTTCATATCCTATTGCACAGTCTGCAGAATTCATTATAACATTAGCTGTCTTTTCTATTAAATCTATTGTTTCTAATTCTGCTTCTCCTTCTAATACATCTGTAAGTAGTGCTTTTAGTTGTTCAAGTCCTACCCTACAAGGTACACATTTTCCACAAGTTTGGGCATGACAAAGATTTAAAAAAGAAAGTGATAAGTCTACTGGGCATAATCCAGAGGGACTTGCTACTATTCTTCTTTCTAAGTCTTTATAAAGACTTTCTACTACTAGCTGAGCACTATCTGGTGTCGAAATTGTTATTCTGCTCATAATCGTTTTCCCCCAATATAAAGTTAATTTATTTTTAAGATTCATAAAACTAATTATAATTTTACCATATTTATATAGTATAGAAAAAGCCTTTTCTTTTTCTTTTTTTAACTTTAATCTCCTACTATAATATTTTTGTATATTAATTTTATTTTTTTTATTTATATATAGAATTTAAAATTTTATATTTTTAATAAATTTTAAATAAATATAAAAAATGCTCAGCTATAAATAATATTTCTTTATTTTTTGCTGAGCATTTCTTTTTATTCTAAATTTTATAAAATTGTTTTTTTTATCTAAATATCTTTTTTTAAAATTTTTTTATCTATCAATACCAAAAAAATATAGATAAAATTTAATATCCCCTTGAGATATCTACATATTTTTCTGGTTTTCCATTTTCAATAAACGATTTTAAATTTTTATATACAGTATCAAATAATCTATCATTATTTCTATCAGAAACCCAAGAATTATGTGGTGTTATTATTAGATTATCTATATTCCATAGTTTTCTATCTTTTGAAAGAGGTTCTTTATCAAAAACATCTAGTGCTATACCTCTAAATTTAGGTGCAAATTCTTCTAAATCATCTAAATTAACTAGATTTCCTCTCCCTAAATTCATAAATATAGAACCATCTTTCATAATTTTAAACTTATCTTTATTTATCATTCCTTCTGTATCTTTAGTAGAAGGCATAACAGCTATTATTATATCACATTCTTTAAAAACAAAATCCATATCTGACGATTTAAATACTTTATCAAAATATTCTATTTTTCTGCCTGATGTATTTACACCCCAAGTTTCTACTCCAAAAGCTTTAAGCCTTTTTGCTGTTTCGATTCCTATTCCACCAGTCCCTAATATCCCAGCTTTTTTCCCATTTAATTCTAAAAGAGTATTATCTGTTTTCCAAAGAGATTTGCTCTGATTTTCAAAAAACTGTTTAGAATTTTTATATATATTAAGTACATTCATAATAGCAAATTCTGCTATAGGTATACTATATCCACCGCTATTATTTGATAAATATATTCCTCTTTCTTTAAAAACTTCTTTTGGAATATGATCAAATCCTACACTAGCAAGTTGTAAAAATTTTAAGTTTTTCATCTGAGTATAATCTAATCTAGAAGTATAATAGTATACATATGCTGCATCTACTTCATTTATTTCTGGGGTATTTTTTAGTTTCCTATCTTCACAAAAAATTATTTCATATCCTAAATTTTCTATCATTTTCATTCTTTCATCATCGAATTTTTTTGATATTAGCAACTTCATACAAATCCCCCTCTATTTTGATATTTTATTTTCAAACCACTTTTTAAACTACTATTGTATATTTTAATTCTTTTTTATCGTCTGATTTATCTATATTAAGTTTTCTTTTTATTTTATTTACAAGTATTTTCGCTTTTGAAATCATTGAAATATGTTCTAAATCGCTACTAACTAATGGAACTGATTTTATAATATCTCCATATTCATCAATATATTCAAGATTCGCAACTACTGTTTCTTCATTTGGGATTCTATTTATTTTTTTATATTTAATATTTTCTTTAATATTTTCTCCATTTTTAACAACAGCGTAACTATCTTCTTTAGGTTGTAAATCTATATTTTTTAACTTATCTATATTTTCTACACAACCTTTTGCTACTGTTTCTCCCTTTTTACACATTAATTTTGTTTCAAAATTTTCACCTAATCTATAAAGAGCATCTGATGAACGAACTCTATCTTCTTTGCACCAATTACCCATTACAACACCTATCATTCTATTATCCAAATCACTTTTGCCATCTGTATTCATTTTATCTGTAAATACTAAACAATATCCAGCTAAATCTGTGTAACCAGTTTTTAATCCATCTACATTTGAGTGCATATGAAGTAGAGGATTGGTATTATAATAATTGAAATTTCTACTATTATCCTTATCTAATTTAGAATTTGTTATATCAGTGGTTTCTTTTTCATAATCATTTAATAATGATTTTGCCATTATTGATATATCTCTTGCTGTTGAATGATTTTGTTTTGGGTCTCCATCTTTCTTACTCCAATCATATATTGGAAGTCCATTTGGATTGATAAAATAAGTGTTTTTCATACCTATTGATTTTGCTTTTTCATTCATCCTATCTACAAATGCATTTATATCTCCATCACAAACATGTGATGCTATTGCCAATGCTCCATCATTTGCTGAAACAATCATTAAACCTTTTAATAATTCATTAAACTTAACTTTTTCACCAACTTTAAGATGCATTGTTGAACCACTAACCTTTAACATATCTTTATTTATTGTGACTATATCATCTCTATTAACTTCACCATTTTTTAAAGCATCTTGTGCAACATAAAATGTCATAACTTTACTTATACTAGCAAGAGGTACTTGTACATCCGCATTTTTTTCAGTTATAATTCTTCCTGTTTTTTGATCGGTAAGAATTGAATTTTTTGAATATATTTCTGCTATTGGCTTGCTATTTTTCTCATCTGCATAGCTTACTGTAGGAACTATAAAAGATAGAACTAACGTAAACATCATTATTTTTTTTAAGATTTTTGACATATTTCTCTCCTTTATTTATTAATTTTCTTTATTCTTTATTTTACTATAAAATTTGTATACTGTCTTTAAATAGATTAAATCTTTGTATAAAGTATTCTTTTTTGTTATTATATTGAATTTTATTGCAGTTTCTTTTTTGTTATTATATGCTTTGTTTCAGTATAATCTCTATAATTCTAGTTCTTATTCTAAATATTATTCAATC